>JAHDDA010000082.1:0-1652 GCA_020629595.1 Chitinophagales bacterium | reverse complement strand
TCGTTAATTGGAATCACTCGCAATTTTGCTCCACGTTCTTCGCAAATCATTTGCCACGGAACAATATTCGAGTGGTGTTCTAAAGAAGAAATAATAATTTCATCGCCTTCATTTATAAACTTTCGACCAAAACCGTGAGCTACTAAGTTTATACTTTCGGTTGTTCCTTTCGTGAAATTAACCTCAATATCGGTTTTAGCATTCAAAAAACGCTGGACCACTCGTCGAGCTTCTTCATAAGCATCCGTAGCTTTTTGACTCAAAGTATGTACGCCACGATGTACATTACTATTCAAGTTTACATAGTAATCTTGCATTGCGTCAATTACCTGTTTTGGTTTTTGCGAAGTTGCGGCATTATCGAAATAAACCAATGGTTTTCCGTTTACTTCTCGTTCCAAAATTGGAAAATCAGCACGTATTTTATTTATATCGAAACTCATTAACTTTTAGATTTTTAGAATATGAGAAACTGAGACTTTTAGAGGTTTTACTTTACATCTCATAGTCTCATTTCTAAATGTCTCAATATCTAATTAGTGCATCGCTGCCAACTTATCGGCAATCAAATCGTTTAGAAAATCTTTCAATTCATCTAAACCAATTCTATCAACTACTTCACCAGCAAAACCTTGCAACAAAATACGTTGTGCTTCTTCTTTAGGAATACCACGAGCCTGCATATAAAATACAGCATCTTGATTCAACTGTCCAGTTGTACATCCGTGTGAACATTGTACATCATCGGCATAAATTTCTAACTGTGGCTTGGTATAAACCTGTGCATCATCGGTTAAAACTACGTTGCGGTTACTTTGGAAAGCATTGGTTTTTTGTGCATCACGATAAACGTGAATTTGCCCATTAAAAACACCTGTTGAACTTCCGCCCATAATTCCTTTATAAACCTCGTCGGAATTACAATTTGGTACTGCGTGATCAATACGTGTGTGGTTGTCGAAAAGTTGGTTTTCATTGCTTAAATACAAGCCGTTCATATTTGCCAAACCGTGTTCGTCATTCAAATACATATTCAAGCCATTACGAACTAATTTTCCACCTAAAGTAAAAGTATTACTTGTAACTGTCGAGGCTTTTTCTTGTTTCGTGTAAATAGAATTTATGTGCGAATGGTTGTTCCCTTCTAACTGTAAAGTGTAGTACTCTACATTAGCATCTCTATCAGCAAAAATTTCGGTTACATTGTTTGAAACAGAAACATTTTCATCGCTTAAAGATGCGTGAACTGTTACAATTTTAGCTTGTGCATTCTTTTCTGCTTGAATTAAAATACGGTTATTTACAAATACGTTATCGTTTTCAGAATCAGAAAAGAAAACAACAAATACTGGCTGTTCTAATTGCTGACTTTCTGACAATGAAACTACAAATCCATCACTTAAATAAGCTGAATTTAAAGCAGAGAAACCGTTTTTATCAGCATCTGTAATGCTTTCTAATTTCTCTAATAAAAACTCATTTTCAGAATCAATTTGAGAAATTGGGAAAACAGTTGTTTTGTTTTGGATATTTGAATTTAAAGCACTATAATTTCCATTCACGAAAACTAATAAATCGCCTTCAAAGTTTTCAGGCAATAATTCAGAAACATCAATATTTTCTTCATCAGAAAACTCAATATTAGCATATTC
>JAHDDA010000081.1 GCA_020629595.1 Chitinophagales bacterium | reverse complement strand
AATACGATTATTTTATATGATTTTCAAGTACTTAGGGTAATACTGAATGTCCCTTGTTAACACTAACCAGCAAAGTTTCATAGTAAAAGTTTTCTTAATCATCTAATGCTTCAAAAAAACCAGTTTTCTTATTCTTTTTAACATTATCCCAAGAAAAAACACGACCATTCATAGCAACATATACGCCATTTGGCAAAGCTTGAACAAATGCTGTAGCTGCTCCTAAATTAAAAAAACCATCACTTGAAGTCCCAAAAGCCCAAGGTATCATTGCTCCAGTTAAAACTATTGTTTTTTCTAACTTAAATTGAGCAAGATAATTTGCTGTTACAGGCATAGTATCTGTTCCATGTGTAATAATTATATTATCTTCTTCACAGCGTTTACAATTTCTAAAAATTAAAGACCTATCTTCTTCGTCCATTTCTAAACTGTCAATCATCATTAGTGTTTGCACTCTAATATCTAGTGTACATCTTCCTAATGCAAACATTTTTAACAAGTGTGTATCTTTAAAATATAATTCCCCTGTAATCATATTGTATTCCTTATCAAATGTACCACCAGTTACAAATATTCTTATGGCATCATCTTTAGGAATTTTGGGATTAAATACTTCCATATTTTAAAATTTTATAAAGGAATATTACCATGTTTTTTTCTTGGCATTGAATCTACTTTATTTTCCAACATTTTAAACCCTTTTATCAGTTTAGTTCTCGTTTCACTTGGGTCTATAACCTCATCGATAAAACCACGTTCGGCAGCTCTATAAGGATTAGCAAATTTGCCTTCGTATTCCTTAATTTTTTCATTTAGTTTGTCTTCTGGCTTATCTGCTTGCTTTATTTCCTTTTTAAAAATAATTTCGGCTGCTCCTTTTGCTCCCATAACTGCAATTTCTGCAGAGGGCCAAGCATAGTTCAAATCTGCTCCAATATGTTTTGAGTTCATAACATCATAAGCTCCACCATAGGCTTTTCTGGTAATAACTGTTATTTTAGGCACAGTTGCTTCACTGAAAGCATACAACAATTTTGCACCATTAGTAATTATACCATTCCATTCTTGATCTGTTCCTGGTAAAAAACCTGGTACATCTACTAAAACCAATAACGGAATATTAAATGCATTACAAAAACGAACAAACCTTGCTGCTTTTCTTGAAGAGTTAATATCTAAAACTCCCGCTAAATAAGCAGGTTGATTAGCAACAACACCAATGCTTCTACCAGCGATTCGGGTAAATCCAACAACAATATTTTCAGCAAAGTTTTTATGAACTTCAAAAAAACTATTTGTATCAGAAATTCCATCAATAACTTCTCTTATATCATAAGGTTGATTAGGGTTTTCTGGTATAATTTCCAAAAGCTCTTTTCTAGTTTCAGTTGCCTTAGGCTCATAATTTTTATTGGGTGCATCTTCTTCACAATTTTGAGGAATATAAGATAGTAGCTTTTTAAAATCTTCAATACACTGAACTTCATTAGCACAACTAAAATGTGTAACTCCTGATTTTGATGAATGTGCTGAAGCACCTCCTAAATCTTCACTTGTTACTTCTTCGTGTGTTACCGTTTTCACTACATTCGGTCCGGTTA
Source organism: Chitinophagales bacterium (assembly GCA_020629595.1). GTDB lineage: Bacteria > Bacteroidota > Bacteroidia > Chitinophagales > UBA2359 > JAHDDA01. The sequence goes on along the minus strand of JAHDDA010000081.1, from coordinate 7,835 downwards.
CAAACATATAAGAAGTATTTTCTACCATAAATATAAAATCTGTTATTGCAGGAGAATAAACAGCTCCACCAGCACAAGGTCCCATTATTAAAGAAACTTGAGGAATTACACCACTTGCTTTAGTGTTTCTGTAAAATATATCGGCATATCCACCCAATGAAACTACACCTTCTTGTATTCTAGCACCTCCTGAATCATTCAATCCAACAACAGGAGCTCCATTTTTAAGTGCTAAATCCATTAACTTACAAATTTTTTCGGCGTGTGTTTCCGATAATGAACCACCAAATACGGTAAAATCTTGTGAATACACATAAATTAATCTTCCGTTTACTGTACCATATCCTGTTACCACTCCATCACCTAAGTATTTTTGATTTTCTAATCCAAAATTTGTTGAACGATGTGTTACGAACATTCCTATTTCTTCAAAAGAACCAGCATCTAGTAATAGTTCTATCCTTTCCCTTGCTGTCAGCTTGCCTTTTTTATGTTGGGATTCAATTCTTTTATAACCTCCACCTATTTTTGCTGCTTCCTTTTTTTTGTTAAGTTCTTGTAACTTTTCTATCATTCTTCAAAATTTAATGCTGTAAAAATAAAAAAACCTCAAATTACAATTGTAGTTTGAGGTTTTAATTAGTAAATATTTTAATACTTTAAACACTAAAAAAGGGTTGACCTTGTGCTAATCTCATTATATATACTAATAAAATACTAATTACCAAACCAGAGAAAACTTTAATTAAATCTAAACCTATATCTTTCCAATCTTCTTTTAAAACTTTACCTTCTAAACGCAAACGCATAAATAATTCACGTCCAGCTAATAAACCAAGGAATACCCAAGTGGTACTCATAGGAATTTTACCTTCCCACAAGCCTAAAGCATTGTACTTAAAAAGATACAGAATCACACCATATATTAAATCAATAAATGTTGCAGAACGTATGTCGTCAGTATTATTTTTTCTTTTTACTATGTTTTGAATAGCACCACCTTTTGCATAAAAAGTGTATGCTAAAAGCAATAAAATGGCAAAAAGTGATAGAAAAAACGTAAGTGCATCAATATTACCAGTACCTCCAGCTCCAGCTAATAAATAAACATAAATATTAGCAAGGTCTTGGGTTAGCCACTGCCACCATAAAAAACCTGTTGCAAACCATTGTGCAATAGTCCAAAATTGCTTATTGTTCCAAAAAGAATTATCTGCACCTAACTGTTTTTCAGCAAAACGCCGTTCAGTAATCGAAGAAATTAAATAATAAACAAAAGCGCCTGTACCAAAAGCTACCAAATAGCCTGTAACAGATTTTATGACCATTGGATTTAAAGCTTTTGGAGAGAAAAAAGTTAAAATTAAGAAAGTTGTACTAACAGGAATACCAAATCGGGTTATGAACATTAACACAAGTGGTGGTAAAACAAACCACCAACTTAGCGTCTCAGGAATATCAATTTTATCTAATCTTCCATAATCAATATCACCATTTGCCCATCCAAAAATTAAAACAGCACTTAAAATACTAGCCGCAAAAGCCCATAATACATACCAAGGGCGTTTTTCATTTGAACTTAAAAATGTACCCAAAGTTTGTATAACATCGTTTCCTACAACCGAGTACGCAGCAAGTAAGAAACCCAAAATCATTGGTAATTCAGCAAATGACATAAATAAATTATAACTATTAAAAAGTGCAAATCTAATTTTATTAGCTTGTTAAGTCTTTAATGCTTGGATTATCAATTTATTAATTGTACATAAATTTTAAATGAATATTGAGCTATTTTAGATAGATACCTACAATTCCCTTTAAATTTATCTATTTTTACAAATACATTCATTATAATTAAAATGAAACACAAAATTTTAGTAGCAGACGACGAACCAGATATTTTAGAGTTTTTAGAATATAATTTAAAAAAAGAAGGTTTTATTGTTTCTACAGCATCAAATGGTTCAAATGCCATTGAGTTGGCTGAAAAGGAAAATCCAGATTTAATTCTTTTAGATATTATGATGCCAGAAATTGATGGTATTGAAGTATGCAGAGAACTAAGAAGTAGAAAAAAATTTAGTAGAACTATTATTGCTTTTTTAACTGCAAGAACTGAAGATTACTCGCAAATTGCTGGATTTGATGTTGGAGGAGATGATTATATTACTAAACCAGTAAGACCCAGAGTATTAGTTAGTAGAGTTAAAGCTCTTTTACGTAGAAAAGATAGTAATCTTGAAAATATTGATGTACTTACTTACGGCGATTTAACAATTGATACTGGTAACATTGCAGTTAAAATGAATGGCAAACCAATTAGTTTGGCAAAAAAAGAATACGAAGTATTAGTTTTATTAGCTTCAAAGCCTGCAAAGGTTTTTACAAGGCAAGAAATATTTGTTCAAGTTTGGGGTACTGACCTAATTGTAGGTGAAAGAACCATTGATGTACACATAAGAAAAATTAGAGAAAAAATAGGTAATGACTATATCAAAACATTAAAGGGTATTGGATATAAATTTAACTATTAAGTATAATTGACTTTTGTCTTTTGATTTCTTTCATATAATAAAAAACTTTTATAAATCAGTACTTTTAAAATTTTGAACTACAAGCACTAAGAACCTGATAGAGATGAAATAGATTGAAAGTAAGTTTATTACAACTTTACCTTAAACTCTATTCATTTGAAAAATCCTAATGTTAAAACAATAGATTAAAATGCAAAAAAATTATACACCACTTCAAATTGCATTTTTTTGTTCTTGTATTGTAACAGGAGCATTGCTTGGAATTTTTTTAATTGCTGAAGTTTTTGCTAAAGAATTGTATAATCCAAGATTTATTCTTTCAACTGTAGTTTTAGTATTTATACTAAGCCTAACTGTTTTTTATTTTTTTATAGACTATTTTATTTATCGGAAAATTAAAATTATTTATAAAACAATAAACGAGAGTAAATCAAATAAGAAATCTAAAAATTTATTAAAACAAAATATTAGATCACAAAAAAACCCAATAGAAGAAGCTGAAATTGAAGTATTTGAGTGGGCAGAAAATAAGGAATCTGAGATAGCCCAATTAAAAGCAATGGAAGCATTTAGAAAAGATTATTTAGGTAATGTATCGCATGAGTTAAGAACTCCTGTTTTTAATATTCAAGGATATTTAGAAACCTTATTAGACGGTGGATTAACAGACTCCAATATTAATTATAAATATTTAAACAAGGCAGCTAAGAATACCGAAAGGCTTATTGCTTTAATTGATGATTTACAAACCATAAATAAACTTGAAAACAATATTGTAGAGCTTCAATTTGAAAATTTTGACATTCTTCAACTAGCAAAAGAAGTATTTGAAACCTTAGAACTTTCATCAAAATCTAAAAATATAGAACTAGGCATAAAGGAAGGTTGTGAAACTAATTTTATTGTAAACGCAGATAGGGAAAAAATTAGACACGTTTTAGAAAATTTAGTAGGAAATTCAATTAAGTATGGTAAACAAAATGGAAACACCAAAATTGGATTTTATGATATGGATGAACGTGTTTTGATAGAAGTTAGCGACAATGGAGTTGGCATTGCTCAAAAACATCTTCCTCGTTTATTTGAACGCTTTTACCGTATAGACAAAAGTAGATCACGAAACGAAGGAGGAACAGGTTTGGGCTTAGCAATTGTTAAACACATTATTGAAGCTCATAAACAACGAATTAATGTACGCAGTACTTTGAGCTTGGGTTCTACTTTTGGATTTACTTTGGAAAAAGTTTAACAATTCTTAGTTTTAGCTTTAAAAAATGTAAACAATAGATCAATAAAATATACAATTTCATTTTTAAAACAGAGTGAATATTATCCAATTATCCGTTTCTTAAATCTGAAATTAATGCCAAAGTTTTTTTCGTTAGTTCACTCAATTCGACAAACTGCTCATTTTTAACCAATTCTTTTGAAATAAGTTTTGAACCCATTCCTACACAAACAGCTCCAGCATCAAACCAAGATTTTAGGTTTTCTTCGGTAGGAGAAACACCACCTGTGGGCATAATTTTAGTCCAAGGTTGTGGTCCTTTAATTGATTTAATAAATTTAGGTCCATAAACACTTCCAGGAAATAACTTTACAACTTCGCAGCCCAATTCTTCTGCTTTACCAATTTCGGTAAGCGAGCCACAACCAGGAGCAAACATTACTTTTCTTCTATTACAAACTACTGCAATATCTTCACGCATACAAGGTGTTACTATAAACGATGCTCCACATTGCATATATAAAGAAGCAGTTGCCGCATCGGTTACAGAGCCTACTCCCAATGCCATTTCAGGTAATTCTTTACGAACATATTTACTCAATTCTGAAAAAATTTCGTGAGCAAAAACGCCTCTATTGGTAAACTCTAATAAGCGTGAACCACCATCGTAAACAGCTTTCACTACTTTTTTACAAATCTCTATATCTGAATGAAAAAACAAAGGAACTAAGCCTTGTTCTTCCATTAATAATGCTACTTTAATTCTATCCATATTTTTTAGGTATAGGTTACAGGGAAAAAGGAACAAGGTGTCCCTTTTCCTCATTCCTTCTAATTTTCCCCATAAATTTTTTATCGTGAAACTCGCCCACTAGCATCTCCCGACATTAATTTTTCTACTTCAGCAACTGTCACTAAATTAGCATCACCTTTAATAGTGTGTTTTAAACAAGAAGCCGCAACAGCAAAGTTTAGTGCTTTTTGGTCATCGCCCTCATAGCTTAGTAAACCATAAATCAAACCTGCCATAAAGCTATCGCCCCCTCCTACTCTATCTACAATATCGGTAATCTGATAAGTTGGTGCTTCGTACAATGTTTTACCATCGTACAACACGCCCGACCAAGTATTGTGCGAAGCCGAAATTGAGCCTCGAAGTGTGGTAATTACTTTTTTAGCTCTTGGAAACATTTTTTGCAACTGTTTCAAAACAGAAAGGTAGGCTTTTCCATCAACCGAACCACCATGTGTTACATCCACTCCTTCGGGGTGCAATCCAAAATGCTTTTCGGCATCTTCTTCATTGCCCAAAATAACATCGCAACCAGCGGTTAATTCTGGCATAATATCCATTGGACTTTTACCATATTTCCACAGTTTTTTACGATAGTTTAAATCGGTTGAAACAGTAACTCCATTTTTATTCGCAGATTGTATGGCTTCCAAACAAGCATCGGCAGCACCTTGCGAAAGAGCTGGCGTTATTCCTGTCCAATGAAACCAATCCGCATCTTTAAAAATTTCGTCCCAATCAATCATTCCTTTTTCAATAGTTGCCATTCCAGAATGAGAACGGTCATAAACTACTTTACTTCCACGACTTACTGCTCCAGTTTCTAAAAAGTAAATACCCAAACGCTCACCCTGTCGCAAAATATGTTGAGTATTTACATTTCTTTTTCTTAATTCCATTACGGCACATTCGCCAATATCAGTAGTAGGTATTCTGGAAACGAAATAGCTATTTAAACCATAATTGGCTAAAGAAACAGCAACATTACTTTCGCCACCACCATACACTACATCAAAGCTGTATGTTTGTGAAAAACGCTTGAATCCTGGTGGACTTAAACGCAACATTATTTCTCCAAAAGTTACTATTTTTTTCATAGCATTTATTTTTCAAGGGAACAAGTTCCCTTGTAATTAAATAATTATATGCCCAATGCCTGACCACCGCCAACTTGTATGGTTTCGGCTGTCAAGAATGCCGCATCTTTACTTGCTAAGAAAGAAACAACACCTGCTACATCTTCTGGCTGACCTAATCTTTTTAGCATAATATTATTTGCCCACGATTGGAATACTTCTGGTTTTGTTGATTTAATGCCAATATGGAAATCGGTATCAATTGTTCCTGGTGAAACTGCATTTACTCTAATGCCATATTCTGCCAAATCTTTTGCTAAAGCTCTTGTTATAGTATGCACTGCTGCTTTAGAAGTTCCGTAAATTCCAGCACCCGGTCCACCAGCATTCCATCCTGCATTTGATGTGTAATTAATTATAGTTGCATTTTCTCCTTTCTTTAGATATGGAATTGCCGCACGTGATGCAAAGAATACAGAATCGAGGTTTAATGCCATTACTTTTCTGTAAAACTCAGTTGTCATTTCTTCAAATCGAGAACGACCACCTAAGCCACCTGCATTATTAACAAGCACATCTATTCTACCGTATTTTTCACCAATTTTCTTTATATTTTCCGTTACTGCATTTTCATCTGTAACATCAAATCCGTAATATTCAGCATCAATTCCTTTCGCTTTAAGTTCTTCCACTCTTTTAGCTCCTTCATCGTGATTAATTCCATTTATGGCTATTGTAAAACCATCTTTACCTAATCGGTGTGCTACTGCAAGACCAATACCTGCTGTTGCTCCTGTTACAATAGCAACTTTTCCGTTTGAACTCATATTTTCTTATTTATATTTTGAATTAATTTATTTTCTTATTTTAAATTTCAAGGGAGTGAATCCTCTTGGATATGCTTTGTTTTATCTTGGTTTTAAAGGTTCAATTTTAGGACATAAAATCCATACTGCTGCCAGAGCAATTAGGGCTAAAACACCACCTGTTATAAAAGCTGGGGTATAGTTTCCTCCAACAGTTAACATTGGCACTAAAATCGTTAATCCGAATGCTCCCAATTTGGCAGCCATTCCTGCAAAACCAGCTAATGTGCCTACTATTTTTCCACTGAAAAAATCACTTGGAAGCGTTTGAACATTGCCTATTGCGGTTTGAAAACCGAATAATAAAACTGCCATAATAATAACGGCATTGGTTGCTGTTCCTGGGACTCTTAGTAAGAAAAAGCAAGGAATCATAATAAGACACCCTAAAGTGATGACCATTTTTCTTGTTTTGTTTACAGACCAGCCATTACTTAGTCGGTTTTGAGCCAAAAGCCCACCAAACCAAGCACCCAACATTGCTCCTACATACGGCAACCAACCAGAAAATGCTATTTCTTTTACATTCATTCCAAACACTTCGCTTAGGTAAATTGGAATGTAAACGATAAATAACCACCAAATTGGATCAATTGCTGCCGAAGCAATTACAACGCCCCAACTTTCTTTATGTCCAAATAAACCTGCTGTTGTAGGATTATAACCATCATCAAAAGTTCCGTCATCGTTTAAATCTTGATTTTCTTGACCAGAAAGTATATAGTTTCTTTCTTCTTTTGATAACCAAGGATGTGTTTCTGGTGGCGATTTTACAATATAAAACCAAGGAATTAACCATAAAAATCCGATTAAACCAACAGTTAAAAATATTGCTTGCCAAGCCATTATACCTGATAACATTCCTATAATTGGGAATGCTACAATTCCACCAATGGCAGCTCCTGAATTGAATATTCCTTGTGCAAAAGCTCTTTCTTTTGTTGGAAACCATTCTGCATTGGCTTTGGCAGCACCGGGCCAATTTCCAGCTTCGGAAACGCCCAGCAATATTCTGAAAAATGAAAAACTCATTACGCCTCTTGCAAATGCGTGTAACATTGTTGCCAACGACCACATCCCGATAGATAAAGCAAAGCCCATTCGTGTGCCAATCCAATCGAATATTTTACCAAAAATGGCTTGACCTGCGGCATAAGCAAAGATGAAAACACCCGAAATAGCTCCGTACATTTGCTTTTGCTCATCGGCAGTCATATCCGAAAATAAATCGTCGGCAATATCAATCCACAATACGCCAAATGCTTGCCTGTCGATGTAGTTGATTACCGCTGCTAATGCCACTAAGCCAACAACCCACCAACGTAAGCCACCTTTTTT
>JAHDDA010000080.1:7599-9547 GCA_020629595.1 Chitinophagales bacterium | reverse complement strand
AATTATCAAATTCCAAATCCATAATAGTAAACCGAATTAGGGGCTTCAGGGTAAACACCTTCAATTAAAATACCTCCTTGCTTTTGAGCCAATATTCTTTCAAAGTCCCTGATACCAGCAATAGCTTTTTCATCAACTTTTGTAACTATAAATCCACGTCCAATATCTGTAGAACGGCTTATAACACCATCTCTAATATTAGTAATTTGTACGCCACCTTTTAAGCCTAATTCAGATTTTTGATCATCAGTTAGATCATTCACTTCAATACCCAATTCCCCAAATGCTTTAGCTCTATCGGCTTGCATAATTTCAGTATTTCCATTTACATTTTTAAGCGGTACATTTATGTTTAGGTTTCTACCATTTCTATTAATTCCAACTTTTACATTATCTCCAGGTCTTCTTCTTGCAATTAGTCCTTGTAATTCAGGTGCAGCTTTTACCGAAACGCCATCTACCGAAACAATTACATCTCCTTTTCTAATGCCAGACTCTTCGGCTGAACTATTGGGCATAAAACCATCTACATAAACTCCTTGAGAAATATCCAAACCTAATTCTTTACCTAATTGACCATTCAAATCGGTAATCTGAACGCCTAAATAACCTCGTTGAACTTTTCCGTAAGCCTTTAAATCTTCAACAACCTTGGCAACAATATTTACAGGAACTGCAAAAGAATAACCTGCAAAAGTTCCTGTTGGTGTTGCAATTGCCGTATTTATTCCAATTAAATCACCATTAGTATTTACCAAAGCTCCTCCACTATTTCCAGGGTTTACTGCTGCATCTGTTTGTATAAATGCTTCTATTGCCGAACGATCGGGTAAAATATCTAAATTTCTTCCTTTAGCCGAAATAATTCCAGCCGTAACCGTTGAAGCTAAATTAAATGGGTTACCAACTGCCAACACCCATTCTCCAATTCTGGCTTTATCAGAATCGGCTAATTCTAATTTGGGTAAATTGTTTTCATTAATTTTGATTAAAGCTAAATCAGTCATTGGATCAGTTCCTACAACCTTTCCTTTAAAACTTCTATTATCAAACATCACAACTTCCAACTCATCTGCATTTTCTACAACGTGATTATTGGTTACAATATACCCGTCATTAGAAATTATTACACCTGAGCCAGATGATTGCCTTCCTTCTCTTGGTCGATCGTAATATTGGTCATTTTGTGGAAAAAATTCATCGCCATACCATCTTCTAAATAACTCTAACATCTCTTGGTCGCCACCATAATTTCCACCTTTAGAAGAACGAGCATTTTGCGTAGATTTAATATGTACTACGGCTGGCATTGATTTAGCAGCGGCGGCAGTAAAATTTGCTGGAATACTAGGACTAACTAAATTAGTTGTATTTCCAAAACTGTTATTCCCATTAACAAATAATGCCGATGGCTCACTAACAACTTCTTGAATAATAACATTCTGTTTATCAAGGTCTAAATATTTATATCCAGCTATTGACAATGTACCTCCCAACAAAGCTGCTAAAACTAAAAGAAATCCATTTTTCATAAATAATACTTTTTTATAATTAAATCAACCGTAAATTGTAACAACAAAAAAACTCATTACGTTTCAAATTTATTATAAAATAAATTCTAAAAATTGTTAAGTAATATTTAAAAAATACTAAGTCATATTTGAGTTAAATAAAGTTAGGCTATTTAATTTTGCCAAAACTATTTGAAAATGACAAATTCTGCAAAAGCAATTTTGGTTCTTGAAGATGGAACTGTATTTGAAGGTAAGGCGGCTGGAAAAAAAGGCACAACAACTGGTGAAATCTGTTTTAATACTGGAATGACTGGTTATCAGGAAGTTTTTACCGATCCTTCTTACTTTGGACAAATAATGGTTACAACTAACGTACACATTGGAAATTATGGTGTACATAATGATGAAATTGAGTCTGACAATATGAAAATTGC
>JAHDDA010000080.1:3300-7499 GCA_020629595.1 Chitinophagales bacterium | reverse complement strand
AAAAATATTTTAAGATGTTTTGCAGAAAGAGATTGTTTTGTAAAAGTTTTTCCTGCAAAAACTGCTTATTCAGAAATGAAAAAATGGAATCCAAATGGATATTTCATTTCTAATGGTCCGGGCGATCCTGCATCTATGGATTACGCAGTAAATACAATTAAAGAAATTATTGCTGAGAATAAACCTTTATTTGGTATATGTTTAGGGCATCAACTATTGGCTTTAGCTAATGGTATTTCTACTTACAAAATGCACAACGGACATAGAGGTTTAAATCATCCTGTGAAGAATTTAGTTTCTGGCAAATGTGAAATTACCAGCCAAAATCATGGATTTGGAGCAAATGTAGAAGATATTAATAATTCAAAAAATGTAGAAGCTACACATCTGAATTTGAATGATGGCACAATTGAGGGTATAAGAGTAAAAGGTAAGCCTGCTTTTTCTGTACAATATCACCCAGAATCATCGCCTGGTCCTCACGATTCTCGTTATTTGTTCGATGAATTTATTGAATTGATGAAAGAATAATTCAAGAAAATTTTAATTTAGAAAATTCTTTTAATACAATTTATTAAATCCAATCTGGCTTTTCTACCTTTGAGTTATGATTGTAGATTTAAGAAGCGATACCGTTACACAACCATCTGAGGCAATGAAAGCAGCAATGTTTTCGGCAAAATTGGGCGATGATGTGTTTGCTGAAGACCCAACGATAATTGAACTTCAAGAAAAATGTGCTGATATATTTGGTATGGAAGCTGGTTTGTATTGCCCAAGTGGTACTATGACCAACCAAATAGCCATAAAAATGCACACTCAACCATTAGACGAAGTAATATGTGATAAATTATCGCATATATACAAATATGAAAATGGTGCTTGGGCAATGCAATCGGGTGTATCTATGAAACTTTTACAAGGAAATAGAGGAAGGTTGAATGCAGAAATGGTAGAAGCCAATATACAACCTGAATATGATTGGCTTCCGAGAACTAAATTAGTTTCTTTAGAAAATACTTGTAATAGTGGTGGTGGTAGTTGTTATGATTTACAAACTTTAAAAGAAATTAAAGCTGTAAGCCAAAAGCATAATTTAAAATTTCATTTAGACGGAGCAAGAATTTTTAATGCTTTGACTTATTCTAAGATAGAAGCAACAGAATTTGGAAAATTATTTGATTCAATTTCAATTTGTTTATCGAAAGGATTAGGTGCGCCCGTAGGTTCGGTTTTATTGGGAACGAAACAAGATATAAAATTTGCTAGAAGAATACGAAAAGCATTTGGAGGTGGTATGAGACAGTCGGGTATTTTAGCGGCGGCAGGCTTGTTTGCTATTGAAAACAATATTAATAAATTAGAAGAAGACCACAAAAAAGCTAAAATACTAGAAGACACCCTAAAATCTTGTTATTATATTGAAAATGTATTAGATGTTCAAACAAATATTATTATTTTTGATATACGTAAAGACTTTATGAATGCTGAAAGTTTTGTTCAAAAACTTGGAGAACTTGATATTTTATGTGCACCTTTTGATAGCCAGACAGTAAGATTTGTAACGCATTTAGACGTAAGTAACAAGCAACTTGAAAAGGCAGTAAAAGTGCTAAAATCACTTGATAATTAACACGAACTTTAAGATATTATAAAATCAAAAATAATTTTAAAACATTAAATTTATTTTTTCGGAAAATCTGCTAAGGCGTTGTAGTTTTTTTTCAGTAAAAAAAGTTTTAAAGTTTAATGTTTTAACAAACAGAACTATAAACTATGTTTGATTGGTTAGCAGGAAATAATACAGAAATAGTAGAACCAAAAATTAAATTTGGTAGATATAGCGATTCTCATAAATCTGATTACCAAATTAATTATTGGAATAAAGCACTTGAAGCTTTTGAAGAAAAAAAATATCTTGATTCTTATGAGTATTTTTTCAAATACATTTCAGATAATGACGAGGGAAATGTAGAATACCATAACAATGGCGATAATATTGTATTCAGAATTAAACAAGGTTCAAAAACCATTGTTGGTTCTGTAAATAATGAATTATGTGAGGCTTCGGCAACAATTGCTTCTTTTAAAGAAACCAATGTTGTATTTATGCGAAAATTATTAGAGTTTAATTTTCAATTAAAGTATAGCTGTTATTCGTTTGATAAAGATAAAATTAAGCTAAGTTTTCATACAGGAATTGTTGATGGTTCGCCTGAAAAATTGTATTTTGCTTTAAGAGAAGTTGCAACACACGCCGATAGACAGGATGATGTTTTGATTAGTGAATTTGAATCATTAAGCCAAATAGATGAAGACTCAATAGTTGATTTAAAAGAGAAAGAAAAAGAAATAAAGCATCGTTATATCAATATGTGGATTACGCAGGCGTTTAATATTATTAAGCAGTTAGATAGTAATCAAAACGATCAAATTATTGCTCAAATTTTAATTTGTACAGCTTTCAAAATAGATTATTTTACTGTTCCACAAGGTAAGCTAATGAACTTAATTGAAAATGCTCAACAAATACATTTTATTCCAGACGGTTCATCTAGAGTTGAAAAGAATGCTGCAATTATAAAACTTTTAAATACCATTTTAGAAGCCCCAAAAGAAGAAATTTACGAACAGCTATATCAAACCAAATCTACATTTGGTGTTACGCAAGCAGTGGCTCATGAATACATTACAAAGTTTATAAGTGAAGAGTCGCCTAAGGCTTCATATATAAAAAACCAACAGCAATACCAAATACACCTAATGATACAAGAATATATTATTCAACATATTTTGTATTACTGGGGCGTGCATCCACCAACTACACAATTATTGCATTTGTGTTTGCAAGTAATGAATAACTCCTTTTTTACTGAATTGGGTTTTAAACCCAGCTTGTTTGAACCTATTAAAGAAACCTTAAATAAAAAGGCAATTTCTAAAAAAATTGATTTAATAGAATCGGAAGCACAAAAAAGATTTAAACAATTTAAGATTAATAAAACTTTAATAAATTACGCATCTATTCCATTATTTGTAGAATCAATATTTGAAGTAATAAAAACTTTAAATTTTGATTAATTTCCATTTAAAAACTATTAAAATTATAGCTTGCTAATTCAGACTTACATAGAAAGTTTTAAGGAAAACATTGTTCAAATTTCAACTCCAACAGGAACAGGAACAGGATTTTTTTTAAAAGACCAAAACATAATTGTAACCAACGAACACGTTGTAGAAAATTATGGTGAAGTAGTTATTGATGCCTTAGGTATAGATAATACATTGGCTATTGTTTTATTTACTGATAAGGCTATTGACTTGGCTTTTATTAAAGCGCCAAATGCTTTATTAGATAATGAAACGACATTAAAATTAAGTAATACAGAAGTTTCTGAAGGAGATGCTGTCTTTGCAATTGGACACCCTTATGGACTTAAATTTACTGCTACTCAAGGCATAGTTTCTAAAGCAAAGCGTTTACAAAATAATGTTAATTACATTCAGTTTGATGCTGCTATAAATCCTGGAAACAGCGGTGGTCCTTTATCGAATAAAAAAGGTGAAATTGTAGGCGTAAATTCATTTATTATTCAAGGTGGAGATAACTTGGGGTTTGCACTTCCCTACCCTTATTTAATTGATGCTTTAAACGTTTACAACAATTTTAGAGATACCTCAGTTGTACGTTGTGCTTCTTGTAGAAATGTAAATACTGAACCTGATTTAATAAATAGCCATTGTCCACATTGTGGAACTAAAATAATTTTCCCTAAAATTGATGATTATAAACCAGTTGGAAACGCTATTTTAATTGAAGAAATTTTAGAAGCAATTGGTAAAAATGTACGCTTAAGCCGTAGAGGAAGAAACCATTGGGTTATTAAAGAAGGAAGTGCATTGATTAAAATTGCTTATTCAGAACAAAGTGGTTTTATTATGGGCGATGCTCATTTAGCATTAATTCCACAATCTAGAATTAATGAAATTTACGAATTTATGCTTATAGAAAACAATAAAATGAAAGATACTTTCTTTAGCGTTAATGGTCAAGAAATTATTTTATCATTTGTAATTTTTGATAAATATTTGAATACCGAAACTGGTATAAACATTTTCAAAAACCATTTTGATATGGCAGACCATTATGATGATATTTTGATAAATGAATTTGGGGCTATTGAAAAACAAATTGAAGA
>JAHDDA010000080.1:0-3200 GCA_020629595.1 Chitinophagales bacterium | reverse complement strand
CCTTCAATTTCAAGTACATAATAATATGTTCCAATATTAGCTAAAGCATTTGATCTTTCGTCAATTCCATTCCAACCTTCAAATGTATTGGCTTCACCTTTAAACTCAAATACTTGGTAGCCATTTACATCAAATACCATAAATTTAACTTGTTCTGAACCAAAGAAATTATCTAAATTCTTTACATAGAAATTATCATTTATTCCGTCAAAGTTTGGTGTAAAGGCATTTGGAATCTCAAGTTCTACTGCATCAATTAATAAATCTTCTTCGCCTTCAATACCTTCTCTATCATCAAAGTCAGAACAATCACCAACAAACATATTAACTATAGCAATCTCGCAATCACCACTTCCATTACAAGCAGTTACTTCAATGTAGTCAGTTCCCTGGAATTCGGGTAATGGTACATATCTAATGCAAGTTTCGTTTACAAATTGAATGCTACAGTTAAATGTTGTGGTTGCATCTGAAATACTAACCGTTTCATCACAGAAATCTAAGCAAATATTTATTGGCTCAAAAATTCCTGTACATAAACTTTGGTTTGCATCGCAGTTTTCTATTACTTGAATACTTACAAAGGCTGTTGAAGAACCTCCATTTCCATCGCAAATTGTATAAATGATGTTATCTACTCCTGCAAATCCAGCATTTGGTGTATAAGTTAAACCTGCCGAAGTTTCAAATACTGTTCCGTACATTGGTTCAGAGAAATCACAAATTTCAATAATATCGCCATCTGCATCAATATCATTCAAAATAATATTCATTGTAATAGCTTCACCTTGATTTGTTGTGTACATATCATCTATTGCGTTTGGTGCTGTATTTACATTAATTGAATCTGAGTCTTCAGAACATTCTCCAACAAATACTTCAACATTTAATGTATCACACATTACTCCTGCACAAGCAATTAACTCAACAAAATCATTTCCAGTAAAGGCTGGTAAAGGTAAATATCTTACACAATCATTATCAATATTTTCAACACTACAGAAATAAGTAGATGTCAGGCTAATAATTTCATAATTCATTCCATCTAACTTACAGAATTCTGGACAAATTACTAATGGTTCCATTTCGCCAGTACAATATTCAATTATTGGATTTTCACAATCGTTTTCAACTTCATTAACAACTATAAAAATTGTTGCTGTATCAGTATTGCCAGCTTCATCACAAAGTTCATAGGTAAATTCTTCAACCCCAACAAAATCTGCTGGTGAAGTATAGCTAATTAGTCCGTTTGTAATGGTTGCATAGCCCTGTAATTCTGCTGTTTCTAAACCACAGATATAAATATTATCACCATCAATATCTGAATCGTTTAATAATGGGTTAATTATTATTGTTTCGCCTGAATGAGTAACATAATTATCACTTATTGCAGTTGGTGCTTCATTACAACCTCTAATATCAATAATTAACTCAATTTCGGCACATTCACCAAATTGATTAACTCCCCAAATTGTAACTTCATCAAAATCGGTATATGAATCCATACTTGGTAATGGAATATATTGGAAACAACCATCGCCTAAATCGGTAACACTACACATATAAAGCGAATTATAATCACTTAAGCTAAATGCTCCATCAATACAAAAATCAGGGCAAATAGTTAAAGGTGTCATAGGTTCTGTACAAGTTTCTATTGTTCCACAATCTACTGGATTATCACATACATCAACTCCTGGGTTACCTCCATCAGTTTCTTCATCGTTTACTGAATCAGTACCATCTGTTCCTGAAACATCATTTCCAGAAGCATCTGAACCATCAGTCGCAGAATCACTATCATCTGTTCCTGAAGTG
This sequence comes from Chitinophagales bacterium, assembly GCA_020629595.1. GTDB lineage: Bacteria > Bacteroidota > Bacteroidia > Chitinophagales > UBA2359 > JAHDDA01. The sequence goes on along the minus strand of JAHDDA010000080.1, from coordinate 1,379 downwards.
TCTGTTCCATTAGAATCAGTACCTGACTCTTCTGTTCCTGTTTCATCAGTACCCGAAGTATCTGCACCTAGTTCATCAGTGCCAGAAATGTCTGAACCTGATGTTTCTGTGTTAATAGTATCTGTACCCGAAACGTCAGTTCCTGTTGAATCTGTGCCATTTGTAGAAACAAAGCCAAAGTTTATATTATTAATAGTATTACCTAATTCAATAATATGTATTTGAGAACTTAAACCAACTAACACATATTCTAAAGGATGATTTATTACTGCAACTTCGTACTCAGAATCTGGTAATTGTGTAAATTCATAAGATCCATCGGCTAATGTTGTAGTTGTGTAAACAACACCATTACTATCTGTAATTGTAATAGTTACATTTGATAATAATGTTTCACCAGCATCGATAATACCATTCATATTTACATCTTCCCACGCTGTTCCGTTTATAACACCAGTATTTTCACTACTATCAACATAAGTAAATCCAAAATCAGCATTGTTATAAACTTCGCCATTTTCTAAGCTAATTTGATAAGCATTTACTGTAGAAAGTTGTGTACCATTAGGCATTGTACCTACAATCACTTCATATTCATTTGGTGATAAGCCATTGAATATATAAGCTCCATTTTCATCGGTAAATGAATAGAATAATTGATTATCGTAAGATAGAATAACCATTACATTTTCAGCAATTGGTTCACCTAAATTAAATTCTCCATTATTGTTCAAGTCAATCCAAGCAATACCTGTAATAATTCCTTCACCATTTCCTCCATTTGAACCTTGGTTGTTATAAGCAAATTCAAAACTCAAATCTTCATCAGAAGCTAAATCAACATTTATTGTTTCATTTGTAGAAATAACATATCCACTTTCAGTTTCGTATTGGGCTTCAATTGTGTAAGTTCCTTCTACTAAGCCAATAAATGTATAAGCTCCTGTTTCATCAGTAATAACTGTTTCAGTTATTCCATTTGGTAATATAAGCGTGATTTCTGCATTTTCAATTAAAGGTTCACCTAAATCATAAATACCATTATTATTTACATCTTCAAAAGCAAGTACACTTATTGAAGCATCATTTACAGCAATATTTGGTGTAAATCCGAAATCATTATTTTCAGAATTTGAAGTATTTCCAATAATAGAATATGCATAATCTGTAGTTAAAACATATCCAGTTGGTCCTGCACTAACAAATACTTCGTAGTTTCCAAATATTAAATCTGTAAACTCATAATATCCATATTCATTTGTTACAATTGTTGTATCAATTGCTTCTCCAATCAAATAAATCTCAACTCCTCCAATTCCATTTTCATTGTCATCAAATTCAGCATTTGTATTAATGTCATTGTAAACTGTACCAGAAAT
>JAHDDA010000079.1 GCA_020629595.1 Chitinophagales bacterium | reverse complement strand
CAACTGGTTTTTTTCGTACAATAGAACCACAATTTGAAGGAAAAATATTGCAAAAAATAGCCTTAAAAGGTGCTGAAGATATTACAATTAGTAGAACTGATAGTTTTGCCATAGTATCTGCAACAAACAGATTATTTTTTCCACCAGATAAAGATGAAGAAGGCGATTTATTCTTTATTGATTTAACACAAAAAGACTTCAAGCCTATTCCGTTAAAAAGCAATTTTACTGGTTCTTTCGCCCCTCATGGAATTTCCTTATTCAAAAAAGATAGCACTTACCAATTAATAGTGGTAAACCATACGTTACACGAACATTCTATTGAAGTTTTTGAGTTAAATGGTAAAAAATTAACCCATAAGAAAAGTGTAAAACACCAAAGTATTGTTAGTCCAAATGATATTGTTATTGTAGAGGAAAACAAATTTTACTTTACCAATGATCATAAATATGAAAAAGGAATTGGTCGATTATGCGAAGATTATTTGGGTTTTGCCATATCTAATGTAGTTTATTTTGATGGAAAAAACTTTAAGGAAGTTGCAAATAAAATTGCCTTTGCTAATGGAATAAATTTAGATAAAAAACGAAATTTACTCTTTGTTTCTTCGCCACGAAATTTTATGATTAAGGTTTATAAAACACAAGAAAATGGAGATTTAACTTTTATTGAAAATATAGATTGTGGCACTGGTGTAGATAATATAGAATTTGATAAAAATGGTAATTTATGGATTGGAGCTCACCCTAATTTATTGAAATTTGCCGAGTATGCTAAGGGAAATACGCCACATACACCTTCCGAAATTTTAAAGATAAATTATCGTGATAAAGGCAATTATTCAATAGAAACAATTTATTTAGAAAATGGAGAAATAATGTCGGGTTGTTCTGTTGCAGCACCGTATGGAAATATAATTTTTGCAGGAAATGTAATGGATAATGAATTTTTAGTTTTGGAGATGAATTAGATATAGTTACAACTATACTTTAAACTATTTTAAGCAAAGTATGTTATGTGGTAAAATTTCAAAAATGGACTCAAAATTAAAGTTTCTATTACTTAACATAACTGCCTTTTTAGTAATGATTTACGTAAACTACCTTTCGGTAGCCTTACCACTTGGTGGCAATTCTCAGTTAGATTTATCTGCTAAATATGAAAATTTATTTGTTCCTGCAGGATTCACTTTTTCAATTTGGGGAGTTATTTATTCCTTCATATTTGCATTTTTAATTGGGCAGGCTATTGCAGTTGTAAGAAAAAGTAATTTATATGATAATATTGGCTATTTCTTTGTACAAACTTGTGTTTTAAATTCGTTGTGGTTAGTTGCTTGGCATTATGAATATGTTGTTATTTCTTTACTTATAATGATTTCACTTTTACTAATTTTAATAAGTTATTACCTAAAATCTGATTTTGGAAATAACCAATATTCTTTAATTGAAAAATTACAAATTCACGCACCATTTAGTCTTTATTTAGGCTGGATTTCTGTGGCAACTATTGCTAATGTAACTGCCGTTTTGGTAAGTTTTGGTTACAAAGGTTATCCTATTGGCGAACAACTTTCAACCATAATTATGGTATTAACTGCTGGCATTTTAGGATGTATTATGCAATTTAAAAGAGGTGATACTTTATTTGGATTTGTAATTATTTGGGCAACATTTGGTATTTATTGTAAACGTTATTACGTAAGTGATTTACCCATTTATAATATAATTTATACTTGTTATTTTGCAATGGCAATAGTAGGAATTTCTATTTTGATAAACGTAATTAGCAAAAAACAAATCCTAGCATAATACCTAAAAAGAGAAACCTGCCTAAAACTAATTAGGCAGGAAATAAAACTACTTTCTCTCACTCTGTTTTAACAGATTACTCCTATTTTTTAATTTAAGTAAAGTATTATAATCAATTTATAACCAACAAACTATAACACTTTACTTTAACACTAATCTACTTTAGGCTTGTGTAAAAACTTATTGCGTTGAAATCTTGTTTCTCCACCATTATTTTGAACAGTTGTTTCAGAATTATTATGCTGACTTGAATTTCCATTATTTGGCAAATACATTCCTTTAGCTGAGAAAGCTGAACGTTTTTTTAATGCCTCGACTCTTTTTTTCAACAAATCAGAAGATTTATCTGAATGTGTTCTAAAACTTAAATCTTGCAATTTAACCTCTCTGTTTTCAAATTCTTCTTGCTGATTATAATTTGTATTTTGCACATTATTTCCAGTATTAGAAATATTATTATTAAAACTTGATGAAGGTGTATCAAAAGAAACATCTTCAATTTTGTTATTAATATTGTTATTATTTCTATTAAAAGAATTCGACTCTTGGTGCATACGCATTACTTCATCATAATTAGATTGGTCTAATGTAACTTTTGTAATTGGTTTCTCTGGTTCAACATTTTTCTTAAAAGAAGAGTTATTGAAAGTTTGTCCATTAGATTTAGGCAAAACAGAATCAATTGTATGACCAGAATCTAATGAAACAGTTGTAGGAGCTTGATCAATTAAAGCACTTTGTTGATTTCCTTCAAACCCAGTAGCAATTAGAACTATTTTAATGGTATCATCCATTTCTTCGTCCTTAACTTTACCCCAAATTATTTCGGCATTACCGCCAGTTTCCTGCTTTATATAATGACTAATTTCTTTAAATTCATTCATTTTAAAACCAGTAGAACCATAAGTAATATTTAGCAATACTTTTTTAGCGCCAAAAATATTATTATCATTCAATAATGGAGAATCTAAAGCCTCTTTTACTGCTTGAATAGCTCTACCTTCACCCGAACCAAAACCTGTTCCCATTATAGCTACACCACTATTTTCCATTACCGTACGCACATCTTCAAAATCTACATTTACTTTTCCTCCTACGGTAATAATTTCTGCTATACCTTTTGCAGCAGTTGATAATACATCATCGGCTTTTACAAATGCTTCATCAATATCCATATCAGAATACATTTCTTCTAACTTATCGTTAGAAATAATGATTAATGTATCAACGTGTTCTTTAAGTTGTTCTATTCCGTCTTGAGCCGCTTTAGTTCTCAAAGGACCTTCCCATTCAAAAGGAGTAGTACAAATACCTACGGTTAACAATCCTCTTTTTCTACATTCTTCGGCAACTATTGGTGCTCCACCTGTTCCTGTTCCGCCACCCATTCCAGCGGTAACAAAAACCATTTTGGTATTTTCGCTAAGACAATTCAAAATATCAGATAAGTTTTCACGTGTTGCTGCTGCTCCATTTTCAGGTTTTGCTCCAGCTCCTAAACCGTTTTCTCCTAATTGAATTTTATGCAATATTTTACTATCATCTAAACATTGCATATCGGTATTACAGATTATAAAATCTACGCCCACAATACCTCTTTCGTGCATGTGGTTTACTGCGTTGCAGCCTCCACCACCTACACCAATTACTTTAATAATTGAATTTAGTTTTTCTTCGATAACGAATTCCATAGTTTTATTTTTTCAAGAGATTAAATAATTTTTTAATAAGTGTGAATGGTTATTCTTCCACATAATCTTCATTGTCAGATTCTACAATTTCTGTATTTGAAATTGGTGGAAAAAAAATATTTGATAATCTTTCCCAAAAGCCAACTCTTTCTGGTTCTTCTTCTTTAACTAATTCTGGCTTTTTGGTTGTAACTGTGTTTGAAACCATTGTTATTTTAGGTTCTTTTAATACAGTAGTTGCTTCATTTTCATTGTTATATGTACCACTTGGTTTTGTAAACTCAAGTGTTTTTTCTTCCTCTGGAATAGTTTCGGCAACTTTAATTAGTGTACCCAAAGCAACAGAGTAAGAAGGGTTTAATGAACGTACAATATCATCTTTGGCATTAAATTGCTGAGAATTTTTTGTACGTACCGACATTCCTGTTCTTTCAGCAAATGCTTCTGCAATTGAGTTTAATTGTGATGAACCACCTGTTAGAATCATTCCAACAATTAAATCGTCTCTAAAATCAGTTTCACCAATAAGCTCATCAATAATCCAAGCTATTTCATCTACTCTTGCATTAATTATATGAGCTAAGTTATATATTGATATTTCTCTAACTTCATCTTGGTGAAAACCGTCAATTCCAATGTGTACGCCTTCTTGTTCGGCACGTACTACTGCACAGCCGTAGCGTGTTTTTAAACGTTCAGCGTTATCTGGTAATATTTTACAGCCATCTACAACATCTTCTGTTATTATATTTCCACCAATTTCAAGTACCTGCATATCAACCAACATCCCATCTTTAAAAATTGAAATATCAGTCATTCCAGCTCCTAAATCTACAACTACTGCACCAGCTCTTCTTTCTGCTTCAGATAAACAAGCCCAAGCGGTAGCTTCAGTGCTTAAAACTGTTCCTGCTATTGTTAAATCTGATTTCGATAAACAACGTTCTAAATGACGATATGCTCTTTTTTCGCAAGTTACTATTTTGTAAGTACCTGTAAGTTCTTTACAATCTTGACCGTAAGGCATTTCATTTAAAAACAACTTATCATCTAAACCATAACTAACTGGAATTATATCAATAATTACCTGATTATCAGGAATATTAACATTGGCAATGCTTTCTTTGTAGTTTAAAAGTTCTTTTTTGGTAATTTCTTGGTAAGCATTTGGTCTTATATGTGGCACAGATTTTTCGATAAAAGATAAATTTTTACCAGGAATTGCAACATATACGCTATTTATTTTACCACCAACTCTGTGTTCTAAAGTGCTAACTACTTTTCTTATAGCATTAGCTGTACTCTGCATATCAACTATTTCACCTTCTTTTACACCTCGTGAAATTACTGAATGGCAAGCAATAACATTTAGTTCACCTGTTTCGGTATTTACATAACCTACCACACCACGCACATTTTGCGAACCAATGTCAATTGAGGTAATTGTGTTTTTCATAGTTTGGTTTTATATATCTTAGTTAATTTACTTTCTAGTACAAACAACTTGTTTATCAAAGCTCACATTAATAGCCTTATACCCCGACCAATCTAAACCGTTGTTTAATCCTTCTTTGTAAAATGCTTTTAATTTTACAATTTTATCTTGTATTTTATCATTACAGCCAAATACAATTTTGAAATCGCCTACAATTGGAATTACCGAAAGTAAACCATCTTCATCAACGACAATTTGTTCTGTGAGGGCATACATAAAATCATCTTCATAGATAGCAATGGCTAATTTTAAAATTTTTTCAACTAATTCATAGTCATTCAAATCATATAAACCTGTTGCTATTGGTACTCTAGCGGTAAATCTGTTTGAAACAGGAAATTCAAATCCTTTTTCTGAAAGATAAACAGTTTGTTTATTTTGGTCTATTAGTCTTACAACTGGGTTGTGTTGCAAAATATCAATGTGGAGCTTACCACCAACACTCATATATAGTTCTGCATTTTGAATTTGAGGCTCATCTTCTAAAACTTTTTCTAAAGAAGCTATATTAACTCTGTTTATTTTATCAATTTGCTCAACTCCCATATATTTGAAAACCAATTGCTTCACTTCCTCTTCATTTACAAATCTGTTTCCTTGCTCTTCATCAACAGAAACAACAATATTTTTTGTTAATAAGTCATAATTAGCATTAGAACTTGCTGTTAAGAATGCCATTAACACTAAGATAAGAGAGATACCTAATATTCTCTTAATCCAATATTTATATGTTGTTTGTGTTACAGGCAATTTCTAACTTAACTTTTTTAACTCTTTTAATTTATTTTTAATATCTTCTGATTTAGTATCTATATCTCCAGCACCAACAATTACTACAACTTCGTCATTTTCAGTTAAGCATTCAGTTACATTATCTAAATCAAATACTTTATCAAAACTATTATTTAATTTATCATTGATTAAATAGGATGTTACACCTTCAATGGGCTTTTCTCTAGCTGGATAAATGTTTAACATTGCAACCTCATCTGCTTGACTCAAAGCACTTACGAAGCCTAAAAGTAGCTTTTCTGTTCGTGAAAACAAATGTGGTTGGAAGATAATTTTTAAGTTTTTATTAACATACAATTGTTGAATAGAGTTAACTAAACTGTTAATTTCTTGTGGATGATGTGCATAATCAATTATAAGTACACATTCGTCTGTTTTAATCAAGTATTCAAACCTTCTGTTTATACCTTTAAAATTTGCTAGAGCCGAAGCAATTTTGTGCTTTTCAATACCAATTTGATGAGCTACAGCAAAGGCGGCTACTGCATTTTCTACATTATAAACGCCCCCCATATTCAAAATACAAGGCTGGTTCAGTATATTGAAGCTATATGCCCCATTCAATACCTTTAAATCTTCGGTACGATAATGGGCATCACCCTCCTCAAGGTGATACCCAATCGTAACCGTACTTGGCGCCACACTTTCTAGCTCCTCTCTAGAATGAAGTATGACCCTTCCTTCCTTTTTAATTTTATTTACAAACACTGAAAAAGCCTCAACAATATCTTTTCGTTGTGGATAAACCTCAAGGTGATCATTATCAATTGCTGTAATAATTGCAATATTTGGTGTTAATTGGTGAAATGAACGATCATATTCATCGGCTTCAACAACAAAATAATCGTTGCCAGTACTTATAAAATTGGCGTTAAAATTCTTGCAAATTCCTCCAATAAAGGCAGTAGTTTTGTACCCATTTTCAACTAAAATATGAGCAATCATTGAGCTTAAAGTTGTTTTTCCATGCGAACCTGCAACTGCTATTTGAAAATGTGGGTTGGCAATTTCGCCCAGCGCTTTTGCACGTTTAATTACTCGTATGCCACTTTCTACATAATATTGAAAAAGCACATTATTTTTTGGAATTGCAGGTGTGTAAATAACTAAGTCAACTGTTACAGGTAATAAATCGCAATCTTCTTTATAAATAATATACGCCCCTTCCTTAAGCAAGGCTTTTGTGAGTTTGGTTTCTGTTTTATCGTATCCATAAACTTTTACCCCATTAGCTAAGTAGTATCGGGCAATAGCACTCATTCCAATTCCTCCAATTCCTATAAAAAATACAGCTGATATGTTGTTTTTATTTACCAATGATTAATACTTAGATATTTTCTTTGTCAAATTAGACCTTTAAAGACTTAACATCTCCGTTTTCAAACTTTCAAGGTCTTTAAATCATTTAATTTTAATTAATTTTAAAGCTTCTTTTGCAATTTCTTCAGCAGCATTATTTACTGCCATTGCTTTCATATTTTTTGCAAAATTTTCTTTTTTTTCTTCGTTAAAAATTGTATTTTTTACTGTTTCAAATAGTTTATTTTCAAGCTCTACATCTTTAAGCATTAAGGCTGCATTTTCTTTAACCAATGCTTCGGCATTTTTTGTCTGGTGATCTTCGGTAACATACGGAGATGGAACAAGAATTACAGCCTTCCCCATTGCCTGTTGTTCTGCAATAGATAATGCACCAGCTCTTGAAACCACTAAATCGGCAATAGCGTAGGCATTATCAATTTTATCAATAAAATCAAACACTAAAATTCCATTTTCTGGATTTGCATATTTTTTGTATTGCTCTAAATAGGCTTTACCACACTGCCAAATTATTTGAACACCTAAGTTTATGTATTTTGCCAAATCTGCTTCAATGGCAATATTCATTGGTTTAGCACCTCCACTACCTCCAGTAACAAACAAAACTGGTTTATTAGGTTTCAAGCCAAAATGCTTATAGGCTTCTGATTTTTCAATGTCATTAATTTTGAAAAATGTTTCTCTAACAGGGTTGCCTGTAAATATAATTTTATCTTTAGGGAAAAATCTATCCAAGTTATTGTAAGCAACACAAATTTTACTAGCACCACTTGCCAATAACTTATTGGTAATTCCAGGAAAAGCATTGGCTTCTTGTAAAATTATAGGCACTCCTAACCAACTAGCCATTTTTAAATATGGTCCGCTTGCATAACCACCTACACCAATACCAATATTAGGCTTATTTTTAAGCACTAAATAAAAACTCTTTAAAAGACTTGAGGTAAGTTTAAAAGGCAATAATAAATTTGGGACTATTTTTTTTCTTATAAAACCATCAATCCACAAACCATCTATTTCGTAGCCAGCTTTGGGTACTTTATCCATTTCTAAACGCCCATACGCACCAACGAATTTAATATTGGCATTGGGCATAAGTTTTTCAATAGCCTGTGCAATGGCTATGGCAGGAAAAACGTGTCCTCCTGTTCCTCCTCCAGAAATTACAACTAATATGTTTTTATTGTCCGACAAATCTTGGTTGTATATTTTTACTTCTTGAAATTCTAGTTCGGCTTACTTTTCTTCTAACTTTATTACTAGCACTTAGCATTAAACCTATTGAAATACTTGTAATAATTAACGAAGTTCCGCCCATACTTATCATTGGTAGTGGAATACCTGTAACTGGTCCAATGCCTACACATATTGCCATGTGCAAAAAGGCTTGCATACAAATACCAATAGCTAAACCAATAGCTAATAATCCAGCAAATGAGTTTTTTGAATTTCGATAAATTATTGATGCACGATATAATAAGGCTACAAATAACAATGGAATAATAATTCCACCAACTAACAAACCCGACTCTTCTAATATGGCTGCATAGATAAAATCGGTATGAATTTCTGTTAAATTATTTTTATGTACTCCTTTTCCTAAACCAACGCCTGTTAAACTTCCGTTTATTACAGCATTTCTTGCTTCAGCGGCTTGTGTATTATGTTCAAAAGCAATGTTATCGCCTCCTGCAAATTTTAAAATTCTGTTTTTCCAAGTTAAAAATCTATCGAATGGTAAAAACCTATCGGGAAAAAGCATAATAAAAGCTACAAAACTTGCTACAACTCCTATCGATGCAAAAAATAATCTTACTAAATATTTATAAGCTACGCCACCCACTATCATTGTTAAAAATGACACCACCGCCATTAAAGTAGCAGTTGATAAATCTTGGGTAAAAATGAGTAAACAATATATACTAACAGGAATAAGCAACCACATAAAAGTGTGCAAAGTATCCAAGGTTTTTCGGCGTGAAACCATAAAATAAGCCAAATAAGTTGTAAGTGTTAATTTGGCAATATCTGATGTTTGAATATCAAAACCAGCAATATTCATCCAACGGTTTGCTCCGTTTCTTCCTTCTGTGCCAAAAAGTGTATAAACCAATAACATTCCCCCTAAGGCAAGCCCACTCCAAACCAAAAAAGGCGTACCTTTCCATTCTAATACTCTTTGAAGGGGAATTTTTTGGACAAATAAAATTATTCCAACTGCTACAAGCCAAAAACTCAAATGCCTCATTAAAAAGTATTCTGTTGAGCCATCTTTTAGGCGATAGCTCAAATGGTAGGTGGCACTATACACCGAAAGAATAGAAAAAAAGCCTAATAAAAATAAGATAATCCACAACCATTTATCTCCTTTGAAGGTTCTTGGATCAATAAATCTTAGAAAGGCTTGTATTTTATTAATTACAAAGGTCATTTTCAATTAATTAGCTATAA
>JAHDDA010000078.1 GCA_020629595.1 Chitinophagales bacterium | reverse complement strand
TTTTCCATAAAATCCTCAAAAACCAAAGGGTTTCCAGCAACTATTTGTTCACCAAAAAGGAAATTTTGTTCACCTTTAAAATCTGAAACTAAGCCACCTGCTTCTTGTGCAATTACAATACCACCTGCAACATCCCAAGGCTGAAGACTATGTTCATAAAATACATCGTATTTGCCACAGGCTGTCCAACATAAGTCTAAAGCTGCAGAACCAAAACGGCGTATTCCACGCGTTTCTTTCATTAGCAATTTCAGAAATTCTAAAAAATTATCTGCCCAAGAAAAATCGGTATAAGGAAAACCTGTTCCTACTAATATTTGATTAAAATTTGAAGTTTCTGAAACTTTAATTTGTTTTTCATCTAAAAATGCTCCTCCACCTTTAAAAGCGTAATAACATTGGTTACGAGTTATATCATAAACAACACCAATTAAGCCTTCATTTTCTTTGAATAAGCCTATACTCACACAGTAAGCTGGTAGTTGGTGTAAAAAGTTGGTTGTTCCATCTAAAGGGTCAATAATCCACTGGTATTCTCCTTTTTTTGTAGATGTTTCTTCTTCGCAAATAAAACCTGCTTCTGGAAATATTTTGCTTAATTCTTCCACTAAAATGGCTTCAGCTTGCTTATCAACATAGCTAACCAATTGGTTTTTTGCTTTTTCTTCAATATCAGCTTGCTTAAATTTATTGGCTTGTGATTGAATGAAGTTTCCTGCTTTTTTGGCTATTGCAACCACTTGGGGAGCTAGTTGAGATAGTTGTTGTTTGTTCATTTTTTATGGGGAATTGGGTAAATGGTATAAGAAAAAGGGAAATTCATTTAGATAAAATCTCCCTTTTCCCTATGCCCAATTTCTTTTTCCTAACTTAAAATTGTTGCCTCGGCTTGTGCTAAAATATCTAAAACGGCTTCTTGTGAACTTCCTTCGGCATAAACACGCAAAACAGGTTCTGTTCCTGAAGGACGAATCATTAACCAATCGTTTTCATTTAAGAAATACTTAAAACCATCAACGGTTTCTAATCTTTCTACTTGGTAATCGCCGAAAGCATTATATTTCCCAGCTTTACAATTTTCTATTATGGCATTTTTAATTTCGTTGGTTAGGCGTAAATCATTACGTTGATACACAAAACCACCTACAACATCATAAACTTCTTGAACGAGTTCGGTCATAGTTTTACCAGTTTTTGCCATCATTTCAAAAATAAGTAAACCCATCCAAATTCCATCACGTTCAGGAATAAAGCCTTTCACAGCAATTCCACCAGACTCTTCTCCTCCTAAAAGTACGTCATCGTTAGCCATAATTTCGCAAATATATTTGAAACCAACTTTGGTAACTTGGTACTCTAAACCATACAATTCGCACATTTTTCGCACTCTATCTGTTACCGAAAAAGCATTGACAACCTTACCTGTTAAGCCTTTGTATTTGTGTAGGTAATGAATTAACAATAGAATTAAATGGTGCGAATCAACAAAATTTCCATTTTCGTCATACATTCCAATTCTATCGGCATCGCCATCATTTGCTAAACCAACATGTAAGTTGGAATCTTTAGCTATTGTTTCGCTTAATTCTAAAAGGTTTTTATGTAAAGGTTCAGGAGCTTGCCCCATAAAACTTGGGTTGTATTCACAATGAAGTTTTGTGGCGTTTGGTAAAATTTTATCAATAATTACTTGTCCAGCTCCATACATTGCATCGTAAGCAATTCCAAAATTAGCATTTCTAATGGCTTCTAAATCAAAAGCATTTTCTACGGCTTTTAAATACATAGCCGAAAGATCAACTTTTTCAATTAAGCCTTCTGCTTCAAATTCAGCTAATGTTTTTGTAGGAATTTCTGTTGTATCGGGAATTAAATTTTCTACTTGTTCAACAACTGATGGGGTAGAAGGTCCTCCAATTTCCGATTTTAGTTTATAACCGTTATAAGTTGGTGGATTATGGCTTGCCGTAATTACAACCCCTTGTCCGCAACCTAATTCTTTTGCACCTAATGAAATCATTGGTGTTGTTGCCACATCATCGGCAACAAAGACTTTTATACCTTCGGCACACATTACTTTGGTTGCTGTTTCTACAAACATTGCTCCACCAAATCGGTAATCGTGTCCAATTACCACTTTTTGAGCTTTATTATTTTCTTTCAACCACAATGCTGTTGCTTTTGCAACTCTTGCTACATTATCAGTTGTATATTCTTTGGCAATTATTGCTCGCCATCCATCTGTTCCAAATTTTATTTTTAATGCCACGAGTTTTGAGTTTTGAGTTTTGAGTTTTGAGTTTTGAGTTTTGAGTTTTGAGTTTTGAGTGGTATTTTTTGGGATTGCAAATTTAGTTGATTTTATTTAACAAGTAAATCAGGCTTTGTAGAAACGTAACAGGGCTACTTTTTTTCTTAAACTGTAAAGTGAATTGCATAAAAAAACCCAACACTTTTCAGTATTGGGTTCAATAATAAACTTAATTTAATTTAAAATTCTTCTCTTTGACGAGCTGAATAATTAATTTTTAAGGCACTTGCTTTACGTAGTTCTGTTTTAATTTCAGAAATAATACCCATTTTTGTATCTCTATCAACTTTAAGTGATGTAGTCATTTTGGGTTGTAAAGCCTCTTTTAATTTACTGCGTTCATTTACTATGAAAGTTTTAATTTCATTCATATTGTTCGCTATTCTATCATTTAACTGAACACGTGGTGCTGTACCATATTTTGTACTCCAGGTTGTAGTTGGAGGTCCAACATTGATATAGCTAACTAAAGATTTTTTCTCTAATTTTTGTAATTCAGTTGCTTCAGGATAAGCAATACTTACCATTTGTTCTGTATCACGCATTACTGTAACAACCATAAAGAAGAAAAGTAACATAAATACAATATCTGGTAATGATGCTGTCGATATTTTTGGTAAGGATTTACCACCTTTTTTGCGTATCATATCTTTCTATTTTTACTGTTAAAAATTACTTTGTTGCACTACCGTAATCTTTTGGTTCTGCTTCCGAAAGTTTAAGTGGATAAATTGCTCTTACCTCTTTTTGTTGTGCTTTTTCTAAGTCATCATAAGCCTTACCAAAAGTATTCATAGCGTGATCATTTCTAACTTGGTTATAACCAGCTCTAAGTTCATTATAAACAGAAATGTATCTTCCGTAAGATGTTCCTTTATCGTTTTTTAAAGAAACAATGGCTTTGGTTGGTGAATCCGAATAGTTTTCATCTCTTCCATTATTGGTAATATGCTTAATAGTCTCGGCTTTAAGTTGACTTATGTCCATTACTTCACCTTCAACCAATAATTGATCTTTAGCATTTACCAATATTTCTAATACATTTCTTGCATTAATATCAACTTCTACATCTTCTTGGTCTGGTGTCCAAGGTGGTAAAGTTGCAACAATACCTTTATCAACATCCATAGTGGTTGTTACTAAGAAAAATATTAGTAGTAGGAAAGCTATATCCGCCATAGAACTTGCGTTTATTTCGGGGGCTTCTCTTTTTTTCTTTGCCATATTTTTAGTTTTTGAAAAAAGTTAATTAATAGTGAATAGTTTTTTCTGATAGTTTTATTTCAGGTAAAAACTAAATTTCAAATACTAATTAGTAATGTGAATCACTTAAAGTTAACTTTTTTGATTTTAAAAAAATTGTTCAACTGAAATAATTAACATTTCAGTTGAACAAAATAGCTTTATACTAAGCGTCCAAAGAAATTAAATATTTCTAATAGTACCCATAATGCAACAGCAATTCCAAGTAATAATAAAGTAGAACTAATACAAGTTTCTACATATTTCATTAGTTTAATTCCACCCAATTGAGGTAGTATTGTTTCGGTTATGCCATCTTTTGCGTATTTAGCAGTGTCGAACATTGCCCATCCTTCTCCTGGAGAAATAGTATAAATAATAAAAATAAGAACTAATAATGCAACTAAGCCTATAATCATTTTAACAGAAATTTTTCCGTTTAAAATTGAGGTAATTAGGGGCATTAATATAAAAGCTAATACAGCAGTTAGTCCTACAGCCCAAGGCATTAAAGGAACTACTGTGTCTCTAAAAAACATTTCCATTTTGCTTTGTTTTAAAATTAAAAAATAAGTTTACAAAGCTCTGGATTAAGCTCTCTTTTTATAATCAGCTACTAAATCTACTAAGCTAATTGATGCATCTTCCATATCATTTACAATACCATCTACTTTAGAAACTAAGTAGTTGTAAAATATTTGAAGAATAATTGCTACTACAAGACCAAATACTGTTGTTAAAAGTGCTACTTTAATACCACCTGCTACTAATGAAGGAGAAATATCACCTGCAGCTTCAATTGCATCGAATGCTCCAATCATACCTAATACAGTACCCATGAAACCAAGCATTGGTGCTAATGCAATAAATAAGCTAATCCAAACTAATCCACGTTCTAAACGTCCCATTTGCACGCCACCGTAAGATACAATTGCTTTTTCTACTACATCAATACTTTGGTCGGCACGACTAAGACCTTGATAGAAAATACTAGCAATAGGACCACGAGAAGATTTGCAAATTTCACGAGCTCCATCTAAATCGTTGTCATCTAACTTGGCAGATACCTTTTTAAGTAATTTGGTTGAGTTAGTAGTTGCTAAGTTTAATGAAATAATACGTTCAATACAAATAGCTAAACCAATAATTAAACAAATAAGTACAAGTGTCATAAATTGCCATCCACCATCGATGAATTGTTTTTTTAACCACTCTGTACCAGTTAATTCTTCTACTTCAGCTTTTACTGGTTCTGCAGCTTTCACAGGTTCTGCAGCTTTTTCTTCTACTTGTTCTGTTTTGTCGGCATCAGCACCATCTTGTGCATACACATAATTAAAGTTTGCCGATGAAATTAACAGTGTACCCATTAGGGCAAGCAATGTCATTAATTGTTTCATTGAAATAAGTTTTAAAAATTTATATAATTAGTTAAAAAATAATTTAAAATTGACTATGGCGGAGAGAGAGGGATTCGAACCCTCGATATCCTTTTGGGATATACACACTTTCCAGGCGTGCGCCTTCGACCACTCGGCCACCTCTCCAAAAGTATATTTAGTATTTTTTCTTCGCATAGTTTATAGCTAAGTTTGTGCTACACTAGCCGATAAAATTACCAAATCATTTATGAATGAAGAAATTTAACGCTTAAATTTTTTAACTAATTGTAAGAAATATTAATTATTCCCAGTTATCAATAAATTCTGACAAACTTATTTTAGTATAGATTTATATAATTTTGAAGCATTTTGGTTGGTAATGTTTGCAACTTCCTCTAGTGAAATTTCTTTAATTTCGGCTATTTTATTGGCTATCAGTGTTAAGTAACTGCTTTCGTTGCGTTTTCCTCTATTGGGCGTTGGGGCTAAATATGGCGAATCTGTTTCTAAAACTATTAATTCTAAGGGAACATTTTTAATTACTTCAGGTAAATGGCTTTTTTTAAAAGTAACCACACCTCCAATACCAATGTAAAATCCATTTAAAGAAGCTACTTTTTCTGCTTCTTCAATTGAACCACTAAAACAATGAAACACACCTGTTAAATCATCGTTATTGTGTTCTTTCATTATTGCAAAAGAATCATTGAATGACTCACGAGTATGTAAAATAATTGGTCTTTTGTATTTTTTTGCCCATTGAGCATGAATGTGTAATGAAGCTTGTTGCTGTTGTTTAAATGTAGTATCCCAATAATAATCTAAACCTGTTTCACCTATTCCAGCGTAAGCTCTTTTTTCTAATTCGGTTTCAATTATGGCTAAAGATTCTTTATAGTTTTCAAACACATGACAAGGATGTAAGCCAATCATAGAAAAACAGTTTTCTGGAAATTGGGCTTCTAATTCATTCATTTCCTTTATAGTAGATACATCTACGTTTGGTAAAAACATTTTAGTAACACCTGCATCTATTGCTCTTTGAACCATTTCGGTTCTATCTTCATCAAATTTATTTGAAAAAAGATGAGTATGTGTATCTGTAAAGTACATTTTTTATTGAATTAAGAAAAATAAAAAACCAATCTTCAAAAAATGAAGATTGGTTTGCAATTTAAAATTTTGGGTACAATTTTTCTAAGCATCTGCAGCTTCAGCAGCTTTTTTAGAACGTAACGAACGTGGAATTTCAATACTTACTATTGGAGAACCACCAGAGTTCATTATTTCTAAGCCTTCGTAACTTAGTTCGCGTACTTTAATTGATTTACCTAATTGTAATTTGGTAACATCTACATCTAAAATAGGTATTAAATCTTTTGGTAATGCTTTTACACGTAATTTACGAATTTGAGCTAATAATTTACCACCAGCACGTACACCTTCGGCTAATCCATTGAATTGTAATGGTAAGTCAACAATAACTTTCTTACCATCAACTAATTCCATAAAATCTAAGTGCATTAACTCATCAGTAACAGGGTGAAACTGAAAATCTTTTAATACGCATTTAATTGTTTTTCCATCAATGTTAATTTCAACTACATTGAAATCTGGAGTATAAACAATTGGACGAAATGTTAATTGTGAAGCATAGAAATGGTGCACTTCTTCGCCACCATAAGCAACACAAGGTACTAAACCATCATTTCTTAATTGTTTAGTTGCCTTTTGTCCTAATTCTTCTCTTTTTTTTGCTTCAATTGATACAACGTTCATTATAATATATTTTATATAAAAAGTTTACTTATCGAATTATTATTGTTCACACATTTTATTGCATTAGCAAAAAGCGGTGCTACTGATACAGTTTTTATTTTACTACTTTCTTTTTTAAGCGGAATTGTATCGCAAACAACCAATTCACTTAAAACAGAGTTTTCTATACGTTCGTATGCTTTTCCCGATAAAACAGGGTGTGTACATAAAGCTCTTACGCTATTTGCTCCGAACTCCATTAGTTTTTCTGCTGCCGTACACATAGTTCCTCCAGTATCAATTATGTCATCTATAATAATAACATCTCTACCTTTGGGATCTCCAATAACACGCATTTCTGCTATTTCATTGGCTCTTTTCCTATATTTATCGCAAATAACAATATCTGCATTAAATTTCTTGGCAAAACTTCTTACTCTTTTCGAACTCCCAACATCTGGTGCTGCAAAAAGAATATTATCTAATCCAAGACTTTTAATATAAGGTACAAAGATTGCTGAATTGTCTAAATGATCAACAGGAATATCAAAGAAGCCCTGAATTTGTGGGGCGTGTAAATCCATTGTCATTATTCTATCAGCACCAGCAGCTACTAATAAATTAGCCACCATTTTAGCACCTATTGATACACGTGGTTTATCTTTTCTATCTTGCCTTGAAAACCCAAAGTAAGGAATAACTGCCACTACATAAGCTGCCGATGCTCTTTTAGCTGCATCCATTAGCATTAATAGTTCAAACAAGTTATCTACTGGCGGGCTTGTTGATTGAATAAAAAAAACCGTTGTACCACGAACCGATTCCAAAATATTAGGCTGATATTCACCATCGCTAAAGCGTTCGAATATCACGCTACCAAGTTCTTTTCCATAATCTTGAGCAATTTTAGAAGCAAGTAAATTTGTTGCTTCGCCTGAAAATAACTTAATATTATTTGAAGTTGGCATTGTCTGAATATTGAAATCAGCGTGCAAAAATAATGCTTTTTTATAAAATTGTTATTGCTTTGGGTGTAAAAAGATACATTTAATAAAACTTTCGATTTATTTAATTATAATTTTATCATTAAATTTTAAAACTCTAAAATATTTTCGGTGTTCTTATTCAAATTTAAAATAAAAATGTGAAGAATCAGAAAGCTATTATTTTACTATTTATTGCCAATACAATTTCTGGTTTTTCACAAGGAATTAGTTTGATTGCCATTCCGTGGTATTTTGTTGATGTTTTGGATGAACCCGCTTTAAGTGCTTACATATATTTTTTTGCAACCTTGCTTTCTTTATTTTGGGGACCTTATGCTGGTACTTTAGTTGATAAATATTCAAGAAAAACCATTTTTTTATTAACTAATGTTGTAGGTGCAGTTTTATTTTTATCTGCGAGTATCTTTAGTTTTCAATTAGGAGAAGCACCAATATTTATTTTAGCGGCTTTGTTTACTGCTACTTTTCTAATATTTAATATACATTATCCAAGCTTGTACGCATTTGCTCAGGAGTTGGTTGAGCCAAAAGATTATGGGAAAATAACTTCATATATAGAAGTGCAAGGACAAACTACTTCTGTTATTTCAGGAGCTATGGCAGCTATATTATTGAAAGGTGGTAATTATGATTTAGGTTTGTTTAATTTGAATATTGCAAAATGGGAAATGAGTAATGTTATTTTACTAGATGGTTGTACCTACTTTGCTTCAGTATTTGTAATTTTATTAATAAGCTATAAGCCAACTGTTGAAAGAAATATTGAAAACAATGACTTGGTGTCAAGATTTAAAGTAGGATTTAACTTTTTAAGAGAACGACCTTATATTTTATTATTTGGCGTTTTAAGTTTTACTGTTTTTGCAACAATATTGGTTACAAATTTTGTAAGTGCACCCAATTATGTAAAAAATGTACTTAAAGCTGATGCCAATGTTTATGCACTCCACGAAGTGTTTTATGCGTTTGGAGCAATAGCTGCTGGCTTATTTGTTACTAAATTTTTTAAAAGGTATTCGGCAATTACGGGCGTTATGTGTTTGCACTTTGTTTGTGGTTTAGTTTATCTTATTTTTTCTTTTTTGTTTGAAATTCCTGTTTTTTTAGCTTTAATGTTCTTAGTGGGCTTGGCAAATGCAGGTAGTAGGGTGTTAAGAATTACTTTTTTGTTGGAAAGAATCCCTAATAGTGTAATTGGAAGAACTGGAAGTATATTTATGATTATCAATGTTTTAGAAAGAATGTCTCTAATTGCTTTATTTTCTATACCTTTCTTTGTGAAAAACGTTCAGTTTAGTTATTTAATTTGTGCTTTTTTATGTTGGATAGCATTATTTATGCTATACAAAAATTACAAACCAATAGCAAATTTACCCTTAAATGAGTAAGTAGTTTACATTCAATTTAGCTATTTTTACTAAAACTGAAAAAAATATAATTGAAAAAATGCAATCGTTCCGTTACATTTAACGTCTTAAAACAAAACTTATGATTATGATTAAAAAAGTTTCATTTTTAAGCCTATTGGCTTGTTTTGTAATGCTTTTTTCTAATACAGAGGTGAAAGCACAAGATTATGATCTTGCAGTAGGGGCAAGATTTACTTATGGATTAGGTATTTCTGCAAAGAAAACAGTAGGTAATTATGGTAATAAAATTGAGGGTATTCTTTATCTTGGTGGTTGGAATACCTTACATATTACTGGATTGTACGAAGTAACAAATCGAATAGGAAATTCTAATGCTTTTACTTGGTATTATGGTGGAGGTTTAACTTTGTTTCAAGGATTTAGTAATGATGTAGGCTCAAATATAGGAGTAGATGGTGTTGTTGGTATAGAATGGAATCCACCTAGATTGCCATTAAATTTATCTTTAGATGTAAAACCTACTGTTTTAAATTTTGGTACAGAAGGAGTTGGTGCTTTTAGAGGTATTAA
>JAHDDA010000077.1:8268-9715 GCA_020629595.1 Chitinophagales bacterium | reverse complement strand
TAATGATTTTGTTTACTCAAATTTCGCCAACTTTAGGATATTACCCCAAAGAAGACCTTGCTTATGTTCAGCAATTTGAAGAACAAGCAAAAGGTAATTTAATGGCTCAAATGATTGATAAAGGAGTAAAAGAAGATGGATTTATTACATCAACTAGTTTATCTAATACAATAAAAAAGGCTTCTAATATTTCAACAGCAGATGTTACAAAGGAAGCAAAAAACATTGCGGCTAAAAAATCGGGAGGTGTTGTTGGTTCAGTAAAATCACTGCCTAGAGCACTAGCAAATATTAATTATATAGAACTTATTTTGGCATTGAGTACCATATTTATTATTTATGGTTTTAAACGCATAACTACAAAAATACCAAGCTCACTTGTTGCCTTGTTAGTGGTTTCTGTAGCCGCTTATGTTTTAAGCAATATGGGTATTATAAGTTATAAGCCCATACAACAAATTCCCTCAGGTTTCCCTAAACCCAATATTTCAATTATTACAGAGTTCAGTATTTTTGCTTTAGCACCTTACATTTTTACTGCTTTTAGTTTAGCACTATTAGGAGCAATAGATTCACTACTAACTTCAGTAGTTGCCGATAATATGACAAAGACAAAACATAAGCCTAATCAGGAGTTAATAGGGCAGGGAATTGGTAACTCAATTGCCGCTGTTTTTGGAGGTTTGCCAGGAGCTGGAGCAACAATTAGAACAGTAGTTAATATTAATGCTGGTGGAAAAACACGTCTTTCAGGAATGATAGCAGGTGTTTTATTATTAATAATTTTATTAGGCTTGGGACCAATTGCATCACAAATTCCGAAAGCTGTTTTAGCAGGAATTTTGGTAACTGTTGGTATTGGTGTTATGGATTATAAAGGACTAAGAGCTTTACCAAGTATGCCTAAGCTAGAAGTTGCTATAATGTTAATAGTATTAGTACTCGCAGTAGTTTGGGATTTAGTACCAGCAGTTGGTATAGGATTGGTTATTGCATCGCTAATTTTTATGAAAAAAATAGGTGATCAAACAGCACAAACATCTGGAGTAGCACCACTTAGAGACATAGATGTTTGGGACGATGAAAAAACTTTTCCCGAAAATTTAAGAGAAGAAGTGTATGTTAAACACATAAACGGTCCTCTATTTTTTGGTTCTACAAGTGATGTAAGAGACTTAGTAAACGAAATTCCTGATACAACAACTTGTGTCATTATTAGAATGGATGAAGTAAATTATATTGATCAATCGGGGCTTTTTACTTTAGAAGATATTTTATTTGAACTTAGAGCAAGAAAGATTTTAGTGGTTATGGTAAATGTTCAGCAACAAGCACGTTATAGAATGGAAACAATTGATATTATTCCTGATTTAGTGCCTGAAAGTCAAATTTTTGCTAATTTTAAAGAAAGTGTTGACTGGATTCAAAGAAATATTAAAGATGTTGT
>JAHDDA010000077.1:0-8168 GCA_020629595.1 Chitinophagales bacterium | reverse complement strand
GCTTTCTTAATTAATTTGTTATTTTTGTTTACTCATTTATTTTAAATTATATTTTATGAAGAAAACTTTACTAAGTATTGCATTGGTTTTAATGTCTTTTGGCGTTACTGCTCAATGTGATTTTCCAGTAGATGAAAACGGAGTATCTACAGGAGAAGGAACTGGCTCAGGTGTGCCTGTTCCACCAACTAGTTGTGCTTTAAATACAGGTGAAAATGCTGGAGATTTAGAAATTACAGAGTTTGCAATAAATCCTCAAGAAGGCTATACTTTTTCATTAATTGTGAGTACACCAACTATTGATACAGAAGGCAATGAAGAAAACTTAATTGTAGGTTTAACTGATAATGGAGTTTTTGATTTTTCCAATGATGTAGTTTCTGGAGGAGCTTTTGATCCTGGTACTTATGGATTTACATCTTTTGTTTACCAACAAGATGCACTTGATGAAATTACTACTTTAGCTGCAACCAACCCTATTACTGCAGGAATTGGTTTTGTGGGTGGCGAAACTTTAGGAGAGGTTATAGGAATAGTTAGAACAAGTGCAGTTGTTGAACTTTTGAATGGTGGACCAGTAACTATTGAAGACTTTTTATTTAGTATTTTACCATTGATTTCTGATGTTTTAGGAACTGATCCATTGTGTGTTGATTGGGCAACTGGAGATGAAGTTTATAATGTTGAAGTGGTTGATAATGCTGCTGATTGCACTGTTGGTATTGAAGATATTACAACAAACAATACCTTATCAATTTATCCAAATCCTGCTTCATCAATGACAAACATTAGTTTTAAAAGTGATGTTAATGGTGAATTGCAAATTAACTTATATGATTTAGCTGGAAAATTAGTTAAATCAGAATTAGCGTATGTTAATGCTGGTGAAAATAACATTCCTGTTTTAACAGATGATATAAATTCAGGGGTTTACTTATTGCAGTTGAATGCAGGAGCAGAAAGTGTAACGAAAAGATTAACTGTTGCAAAATAAGCTGACAATAAATATTATTCTACTATAAAGTTAAAACCTGTTTGAGATAAAAATCAAACAGGTTTTTTACTGTAAAATATCTTTTAAACTTTTGATTAAAACGTCAACTTCTTCTTTGGTATTAAATTTAGAAAAAGAAAAGCGAATATTAGCCCTATTGTTTTGAGTTCCTAAGCAGTTTAAAACGTGAGAACCTACATCTACCCCTGAGCTACAAGCACTACCACCAGAAGCACAAATTCCAGCAATATCTAAATTTAATAATAACATTTCATTTTTCGGATGAGGAGGAAATGAGACATTCAGTACAGTATATAAATTTTCAGTAGATTCGCACCCATTAAATGCTATGCCTTTAAAGTTTTCAGTCAGTTTTTTTCTTAAATATTCTTTTAGAGAAGAAATATAATCTTTATCTTTTTCTAAATTTTCATACGCAATTTTAGCAGCACTAGCCATTCCTATAATTCCAGGAACATTTTCTGTTCCAGCACGCATATTTCGTTCTTGAGATCCTCCAAACAAAAGAGGTTTTATACTAATATCTGAATTTATAAATAAGAAACCAATTCCTTTTGGTCCGTGAAATTTATGAGCAGAACCAACTAAAAAATCTATATCTAATTCTTGCGTATTTAAAGGGAAATGAGCAAAAGTTTGAACTGTATCGGAGTGGAATAACGCATTATTTTCCTTACAAATAGCCCCAATTTTTGCAATGTCATTTATAGTACCTATTTCATTATTAGCGTGCATAACCGAAACTAAAGATTTTTCATTTTTAATAGAATTGAAGGTATTAATTAAACTTTCTATTTTTAGTTTTCCATAACAATCAACTTCTAAAATATGGTGTTTAACTAAGCCTTCAGTTTGCAATTGTTCTGCGGTATGTAAAATACAATGATGTTCAATTGGCGAGGTGATTATGTGTTTTACTTCTAAATCTCTTACGGCACAACGCAAAACTGTATTATTAGCTTCTGTTGCACTTGAAGTGAAAAAAATTTCGGCAGTAGATGCTTGTATTAATTTAGCAATATCTCTTCTAGCTTTTTCAACAGCAGATCGTACCTTTCTACCAATACTATGAATAGCTGAAGGATTGCCAAAATTTGTGGTCAAAAAAGGCATCATAGCCTCTAGTGCCTTCGGGTGAAGGCTAGTGGTCGCAGCATTATCTAAATAAATTTGTTGATTGCTCATTTTAAATATTATTTAAAAAAATAAGAATAAAATAAATAAAATTCTTTTGTGTAGCAAATCTAATATTTTAGATAGGTTTTTTCAAATTAAAAATTGATTTTAATCAATAAAATGATTTAAAGTTCTGAAATTACAAAACCCATTTTTTCCATATCTTTCCAAAAATTAGGATATGATTTTTTTACAACATCTGCATCTTCAATTATGACACCTTGTTCTAATTTTAATGCTAAAGGAGCAAATGCCATTGCCATTCTATGATCGTTGTAAGTTTTAAATTTTGGTATTTCAGAGCAACCAAATTCTTCGGCTTCTAAGTGCCAATTCCCATTTTTCCCAAAAAATATACAGTTAACTTTTGCCAGTTCAGTTGCTAAAGCTTTTGTTCTATCGGTTTCTTTAATTGCCAAAGTTTGTAAGCCTTTAAAGTTTCCATTTATTTTATGTGCAGCACAAGTAGTTACAAAAGTTTGAGCTAAATCAGGACACTCTATAAAATCTGCTTCAAAAAAATTGGTAGTTTCTCCATATTTATCTACTATCAAAGTGAAACCTGCAAAATCGCAACTAACCCCCAAATTTTTAAATAATTCAACAGCCTTAGAGTCTCCTTGTAAACTGTCTGGACTTAATTCGTTTAACATTAATCTTGCCGATTTTGATAAACTCGCCATTTGCAATAAGTATGAAGCTCCACTCCAATCACTTTCTACAAAGTAATCTTGGTGTTCATAATTTTTGGGTGGAACTATTATTGTTTCGCCTTCCCAAACATAGTCAATTCCAAACTCTTCCATTATGCTCAATGTCATTTGTACATAAGGTCTAGAAACTAATTCGCCGTCTATAGTAAGCACTAAACCGCTAGTGAGTGTTGGAGCAATTAAAAGTAGTGCAGAGATGAATTGACTTGAAACATTTCCTTTAATTGATAGTAGCCCTCCTTCTAACTTTCTTCCATTTATTTTTAAAGGAGGAAAACCTTTGTTTTGTAAATAATCTATATCAGCTCCTAAAGTTTTTAAGGCATCTACTAATACACCAATGGGTCTTTGGTGCATTCGTTCTGAGCCTGAAAGTGTAAATTTATTATTTTTAGTAGATGTTAGTGCTGTTAAAAAACGCATACTTGTTCCCGCATGATGGATATCGATATTATTATTTTCAAATCGAAGTGCTTTTAGCATAACCAATACGTCATTTGACGATGATAGGTTATCGATTCTAAAATTTTTATCACACAGACTTCTAATTATTAAAACTCTGTTAGAAATACTTTTAGAACCATTTAATTTTATAATTCCTTTTACAACTTTTTTAGGGTGTGTTATGTGTAAATTTTTCATAAAATAAATTATATAATTTAAGTTTATACTTAATTTTCGTTTAGTTGCAATATAGCACTTTTAATCTCTTTTTCTGAAATTATCTGATTAATTAATATTTCGCCAATATCTTTAATTAAACTAGCGTTTATTTCTTTTTTTTCATTTTTTTTGTCATTGTAACAATGATGTATTATTTCTTCTAAAGCATTATTAGGAATAATAATTTTATCGTAAATATTATTGATTGAGTTTTTTATCTCAAGATAAACTTCTTTATGTAAAATGCCTTTTTGAACAGCAATGTTAGCCTCTGCTACTATGCCATAAGCAACAGCTTCTCCATGTAAAATTGGTTTATCTTTGTTCAGAAAATAGGTTTCAACAGCGTGTCCAATTGTATGTCCTAAGTTTAGTTTTTTACGAATGTTTTTTTCAAAGGGATCTATATCTACAATCTCTGCTTTAATTTGTACAGATTCTTTGATTGAGTTAAGTAATTGGTTATAATTTATTGTTTTTAAGTTGCTTATAGCAAGTTTATTCCAAGTGTTTTTATTGTGAATTAATGCGTGTTTTAGCATTTCTGCATATCCAGAACGTATTTCTTCAAATGGAAGTGTATTTAAAAAGTTAGGGTCAATAATGACTGTTTGAGGGTTTTTGAATTGACCAATCACATTTTTTAATCCCATAAAATCAATACCTAATTTTCCACCAACTGAAGCATCAACCTGAGACAATAATGTTGTAGGTATCTGAAGAAAATCAATGCCTCTTTTGTAGCAACTTGCACAGAAGCCACCCATATCGCCAATAACTCCACCACCTAAGTTAATAAGTAAACTATTTCGGTTTGCTTTAGCTTCTATTAATTGTTTCCATATTTGCTGGCAAGTGTTTAGATTTTTATTAATTTCTCCACTATTAATTTTAATTACATTAATATTTTTTTTGTTAAGTATTTGCTTAATTACTGGTAGGCAGAAGTTTTCGGTGTTTTCATCAACTAAAATAAAAACGGAAGCATATAATTTGTTTTGTAAAAATTTATTTAATAACGTATCTGAGTTTCCGAACAAAATTGGATGTTCTAACGAATTTGAAGGAGTATTGTCTTGAGAAGATATTTTAGAGGTAGTCCAAACTTGTGGTTTTTCTGAAAAATTAATCTTTACTTTTGACCAAATTTTATTAAAAAATTCAGTATTTCTATAATTGTCTAAGTGTTTTTCTGATAACCATAAACTGTAGGTAAAAAAAACATTTGGATTATTTGCATCTTGTAAAAGAGTTACTTTTTCACATCCAGTATTATTTGTTATTTTACTTTTAACCGTTTCAAAGTGAATTTTGAAAGCTTGAATATATTCGTCTTTAAAAGTGAGTTTAACTATTCGATTAATCATTTTTTTAGTGTTTGAAATCACTTTATTAAAAATAAAATCGCAAAGAAGTAAATCTCCCTTGCGATTCTTACCTATTTAAGACTAATAAAGTTGTTCTTATTAAGTTATTGCTTGCATATTTGTCCAGGAGGTTGTGATGTCTCTTCCTGTTGTAGAACGAACCATACTGGTTAATACTGGTTTTGGACCAATTTCAACAAATGATCTTGCTCCGTCTTCCCACATTTGTAATATAGATTGTTTCCATAATACAGGACTGCTTATTTGCTTCAATAGGTTTGCCTTTATTTGTTCAGGATCAGAAACTGGCTCATAAGGCTGAACGTTTTGATATACTAATGTTCTTGGTTTCTTGAATTTTACGCTATCTAATGCTTGTGCAAATTCTTCTTTTATTTCATCCATAATTGGTGAGTGATATGCACCTGCCACATTTAATTTTATAACACGTCTTGCACCTGCTTCTTTTAATAATTCACTGGCTTTTTCAATTCCAGTAAGCGTACCAGAAATTGCCAATTGCCCTACGGTATTATAATTTGCAGGAACAACTATATCATCCTTAATAGTTGAAAGAACTGCTTCAATTTCTTCATCTTCCAAGCCTAATACAGCTGCCATAGTTGAAGGAGTGTTTTCACAGGCTCTTTGCATTAGTTCTCCACGCTTTGCAACCAATTTTAAACCATCGCCAAATGATAAAGCTCTAGAGGAAACTAAAGCTGTGATTTCGCCCAATGAATGTCCGGCAACCATATCTGGATTAAATTCTCTGCGAGTTTTGGCAATAATAATTGAATTTAGATAAATTGCAGGCTGAGCATATTTTGTTTGTCGCAAGGTTTCCTTTTCGCCGTTAAACATTAAATCAGTGATTGAATAACCAAGTTTAGTATTGGCTGTTTCAAAAAATTCATTCGCTAAATCGTCAGTTTCGTACAATTCTTTGCCCATTCCAGGAAATTGCGAGCCTTGTCCAGTAAAAATAAAAGCTTTCATGGTTAATTATTAGAGGTTTTAATAAGTCAAAGTTAAAATATAAGTTATTGATTTTCAGTTAAGAATAATGGAAACGTTATTCGCCAAAATATTCAACATATATGTTTTCTGTTTCAACAAGTTTTATACTATGAAGAAAACAACCTATTGGTAAATTAGGCTCTAACTGCTTCCAAATTTGCATTACAAAGTTTTCACAACTTGGGATTATACCTTGCATAAAATCAACCTGTTTGTTAATATTTTTATGGTCAACTTTATCAATAATTTCTTTTTTAATTATTTTACTTAAAATATGTGCATTTACGAAAAAACCAGTTGTTTTATCTGGTTTTCCTTTTACTGTTACAAAAATTTGAAAATTATGACCATGATAAAATTCATTAGCACATTTTCCAAACATTTCAAAATTTTCTTCCTCAGTCCAAGCAGGATTGTGCAATCTGTGTGAAGCACTAAATCTTTCTCTTCTTGTTAAATATACCATATATTTAAGATACAGTTTTAAAGAGCAAAGTTAATCGAAATATTTGTGTATGTTCACTAATATTCAAAGGTAATTACAACTAAGGTCTAATATTTGAAGTCTATTTAATGATAATTGATTATTTTAATGTAATCTTAAACAAAAATAATCGTTAATATTTGTGAAATTGATTTGTTTTGCACATTCAATACTTTGAAAAAATGAGGCTATTACTACTTTTTTTTGTTTCACTATTTTGTTTTAATACAAATGCACAAATTATTATAAATGAGTTTTCCGGAAATCCTGCACAAAGCGAAGGCTTAAATGATGCTTTTATTGAATTATATTGTCCTCTTGGAAGTGGGCAATGTGATATTAGTTGTTTTGTTGTAACTAATGGCGAGTGGGCAGTTTTTATTCCCCCAAATACACCAGCAATTGTTGAAGACAATTATTTCTTAATTGCTTGTTCTGAAGGTGCAGATGGTTTAACTGCCGAAAATTGCAATAATGGTACTTTTGGTGGAAATGGTTTAGCTTGTTCATTGTGTGATTTTCCTGGTATTCCAATTGATTTTGATGTTTGTGATAATGCAAATGCTTCTTTCTTCGACCCAGGAGTTGGAGGTTTTGTTTTAGATAATAGTTCGGCTAATCCAAATGATCAAATAGTTGTTTTTAATGAAAACGGAACAGTTATTCAAGCTGTTCAATATGGTTATGGAAATGGTAATACTACTAATGCAGATGATAATATAGGACTCTCAAACGGAAATGCTTACACTTTAGGAGATAATTCTTTTACTGGTTTGGCGTATGTGCAAAACCTACCTATAGTTGCGGGTTGCGATTTTTCAAATACAACTTTTACAATTCCAGCAAACAATAGCAGCGAATTTATAAATGTAGATAATGGATACGTAGAAGAATGTAGCAGTAGTTATGCGGTAAATCAAGCAGGAAACTTTGAATTGGTTAACAGCCCAACACCGGGAATACCTAATTCAAATCCTATTTACTCTTGGAACGATGAAGATGTAGTTTTATGCTTAGACAACTATCAAGCTGGAGGAGTTGCACATACAATTACTTTAACTGTAAACAATTATCAATCGGTTCAAGAAGGAATAACAAATCTTGCCGATCAACAAGGATCATTTGTTACTAACCCTTTTAGTCAATTGCCACCTGAATTTTCTGTACAAAGCCGGGCGTTTTATTCTTGGCAAAATATTTCAACAGATGCTAATGGAATAACTACTTTAGAATATGAAATTTTGTGGGATGATGTAAATATTTCAGGAGAAGGTAATTATTTTATTGAAATGCAATGGTCTGAATTTGCCAATTGTGAAGGTGTTGTTTCTTATAATTTTGCTGTAAATCCTCAATGTTCTTATTATACAAACTTCAATGTTTTAGTTACAAATACAGCTAGTTTAGCAAATGAAGGAGCTGACGGTGTTTTAAATTGTAGTACCGAAGGTGTTGCTGGCGTAATCAATATCGGAAATTATGTTGAAGGTGGCGGCGATTTATTGTATTCGCTTTATGATTCAAACGATTTGTCTAGTGTTATTGAAGCCAATAACTCAGGAACTTTTGAATTATTAACCAACAACTTAATTGATGAATACACCGTTATAATTGAAGATAATTCAGATTGTAATTCTCCTAATTTAGAAATTACTATTTTAGATAATTGCGAAGCCGACCAAAATGGTTGTCCAACAAATATTAATGTAACTGCTCCTAATTCAAGCAAC
>JAHDDA010000076.1 GCA_020629595.1 Chitinophagales bacterium | reverse complement strand
TGGCTAAGTGATGAATTAATGCAAAAAATTGCTAACGAAAACAATCTTTCTGAAACTGCATTTGTAGTAAAAAATAACGATAAATATGAAATTCGTTGGTTTACACCCAATTTGGAAGTTGATTTATGTGGACACGCTACTTTAGCCTCTGCTTATGTAATTTTTGATATTTTAAAACTTGAGACTTCTAAAATTAAGTTTTACTCACCAAAAAGCGGAGAGTTACAAGTTTCTAAGTTAGAAGATGGATTTTTACAAATGAATTTTCCAACAGATGAAGTCACAGAAGTAGTAAATACCCCTATTTTTGAAAATGCTATTGGTTTTAAACCAGAAATGGTCTTAAAAGGAAAAACCGATTATCTTTTAATTTTTGATAATCAATCAATTATTGAAAAAATTACCCCTAACTTTAATTTAGTTAATCAAATTGAGGCAAGAGGAATAATTGTTTCATCTATCGGCGATAAAGTCGATTTTGTTTCACGTTTTTTTGCTCCACAATGCGGAATAAATGAAGACCCAGTTACAGGTTCAGCACATACTACTTTAATCCCTTTTTGGGGAAATGTTTTAGGTAAAGATAAATTAACAGCCAAACAAATTTCGCAACGTGAAGGTTTTTTAAAATGTGAATATTTAGGGAACAGAGTAAACATAGCAGGAAAGGCTGTATTATATATGATTGCCGATATACTAACCGATTAATACTAAAAATTTATAAAATGAAATCGAATATTTTAATAATAATATGTTGTTGCTTAACTGTATTTTATGCTTGTTCCGAGCAAAAACCTAAACCTTTAAATCCTAATGGTGATAGCGAATTAGCCATTTTAATGCGAGAAATGCACGAAAATGGCTTAGAAATGAAAGCACAATTAGAAAAAGGTGAATTACCTAAGATAAAAGTTGATTACGAAAAAATTAAAACTGCCAAAGAAACCCCAAATATGAAACCAGATAAAATGGTTTTCGATTTGTTTGCTCAATCTTATGTGCATACAATGCAAAATTTAGAAAAATGTACAGATATAAAACAAGCCAAAACACTTTATAAGAATATGCAAACCAATTGTATGAACTGCCACCAAAAAATGTGTCCAGGTCCAATTGTAAAAATCAATCAACTACTAATTGATTAGGTGTTTTATTTCCTAAAATTAAGCACAATTGGTAAAACAATACTTGCCAAAACTCCCGAAATTAAACACCAAACAAGTAACACAATAGAATTTGGAATATAAAATAAAATTGATTCTATTAGTGCTTCTAAATTTAAAATTGGATTTGATTTGATTGCAAAAATTGTATGAAAAAACAAATATATTATGGCAACATAAATGCTTATTATTAATGAATTGCCAAAAATTGAAACGAAGTTAGTAATGAAACTATTACTATTTTCATTACTAACCAATAAAACTAGGGCTAAAAAAGAGCCAGCTATTGTTATCAAACATCTGATTCCAACATCATTAATAAAAAAGCACAAGACTGCAATAATTAAGCTAAAAACTAATCTCATTATTCTATCACTACTCTTTTAGTGAAAATCATATTTTCATTTTCAAATAGTTGCAATATGTACATTCCAGATTGTAATTCATTTACAATTATCTTTTCGTTTTGTAAATATCCACTTTTTACTTGCCTACCCATTAAGTCTGAAACTACAAAAGCTACATTTTGCTTTTCAATTCCTGTTACCATTAAATATTCAGTTGCTGGATTTGGAAAAGAATAAATTTTATTTTCACCATTTATAGAAGTATTATTTACAGTTGTTGGTGTACAAACTTCTTCAGCCATAAATTCTTTAACAAACTCAACAGTAACTGCATAATTTTCAATGTGGTTTTCGTTTAAAAACAATGGTGGAACATTAATAAATGGTGTATGACCTTCGTTTTCATAAGTGTAAAAGTCATTTTTAATACCTACGTTATTACATCTTTTATGAATTTCTGAACTACCATAAACAGGCAGATTTATGTCAAAAATCGTAATTAACCCATAGCCATAAGGAACAATATCATCGGCAGTACCATGCATACTTACAATGGGAACATCATTTGGTTTTATCCAAGAAGTATCGCCAATTGCACCGCTTAAATTAACTACACCTGCTACCGTTGATGAAAATCCTAAATTACCACTATTTCCTTCCAAACCACCGTTTTCAGCAAAATAATCAACTAACAATTCAGGCACTTCATTTTCTTCATCTAAATAAGCTGTATGAATTGCTGCAAAAGCTCCAGCAGAAACGCCACCTACATAAATTTTATCATTATCAACTCCCAAATTTTCGGCTTCTTTACGACAAAATCTAACTGCTGCTCGCATATCGTGCGTTGCTTTTGCTACTGCTTTATAAGTTACTGTATCAGTTGCATTTACTAAAATTTCACTAGTTAAACGGTAATCAATTGAAGCAACAACATATCCTCTTGAAGCATAATAATTACACAAATCAACCATATAATAATCTTGGCGAGTTCCGTAAACAAAAGCTCCACCAAAAGCTAAAACCAACATAGGTCTATTGGTCAATTCATCATTTTCAGGCGTGTATAAATCAAGCAATAAATCAACCGTTGACTCCTCTCCTATCAAATTGGTTTGTAAATTTTCACCAAACTTTATTCCCTCAGTTACTTGAACAGTAAACAAAGAATCTATATATCTACCCTCATCACATTGAGCATTTACATTAATTTGAAAAAAGAAAGCAACAGCTACAAAAAGTAAAAATTTCTTCATAATAATTTTTTATTCAAAACATCACAAATATAAGAATTAATTTAGCCATTAAAACTGAAAAATAATCGTTTTGAGTAAAGATAAAAATCCAGATAAATTTATAAGATTTAAAGAAGATCTTAGTAAAATCGAATTACCAGAAAAATTCACTTTTCCATTTTACTATACACCGCACCCAGTAGCAAAGTTCGCTGTTAAGCAATTACAGTTTTATTTAAAAAATAATAAAATAATAAAACATAACTTTGGATTAGAAAGTTATTTTAAAAACAAAAAACCAATAGGTAAAATGTTCGGCGTATTAGTCGTTAAAAACAAAGTAAACGAATTAGGATTTTTAGCTGCATTTTCTGGAAAAATAGCCGATTCTAACACGCATCAATACTTTGTACCTCCTGTATATGATATGCTTTCCAACAATGGTTTTTATTTGGAAGAAGTTGATAAATTAAAGCTAATAATTAAAAAAATAAATGAGTTTGAAGCGTCTGAGGATTTTATAAATGCAAAAAAGGAATACGAAAAACTTATTGTACAAAAAGATAAAGCCATAGAATTACAAAGAATTGAAAATACTAATGCCAAAAAACTAAGAAAGCAAAAAAGACAAGAAATTGCCAATCTTTCCGAAATTGATAAAACTCAAATTTTACAGCAACTTAGTATAGAAAGTCAAGCGTGCAGATATAAACTTAAAGATTTGATTAAGTTTTGGGATAAGAAAATTGAACCTTTAAGACTTACTTTTAAACACAAAGTTTACTTCAAATCAAAGTTAAAAGAATTAAGAAAAACTCATTCTAACTACATTCAAGAAAAACTATTTGAGCAGTATAATTTTATTAATAAATTCAAAGATTATAAAAATGTAAAAGAAATTTTTGCCGATACATTTTTTAAAATTCCACCCGCAGGAGCTGGTGAATGTGCAGCACCAAAGTTGTTACAATATGCTTTCTTAAATGATTTACAACCTATTGCCTTAGCAGAATTTTGGTGGGGGCAATCGCCAAGAGATATTATAAGAAAACACAATCATTTTTATCCTGCTTGTAGAGGTAAATGTGAGCCAATTTTAAATTTTATGCTCGAAGGAATAGAGTTAGAGAAAAATCCACTATTAGAAAATTATGGTAAGGGCAAAAAAGTAGAAATTTTATATGAAGAAGAGACGTTTGCAGTTGTTTTAAAACCCTATCATTTTCTATCTGCCCCAGGAAAACATATTGAAGATAGTGTTTGGTTACGAATGAAAAATCACTTCCCTGCTGCACAAGGACCAATTATTGTTCATCGTTTAGATATGGCAACTTCGGGTATAATGTTAATTGCAAAAACCAAAGAGGCATACAAAAATCTTCAAGCTCAATTTATAAACAGAAGTGTAAAAAAAAGATACACAGCTTTATTAAATGGTAAAATAGAGAAAGAAACAGGTACAATAAATTTACCATTAAGAGGCGATATGAATGACAGACCAAGGCAAATGGTTTGCCTTAAATACGGCAAAAAAGCAGCGACAGAATTTAAAAAATTGAAAGAAATTAACGGTAAAACCCTTGTTCATTTTTTCCCAATTACAGGAAGAACTCATCAACTTCGTATGCACGCATCACATCCCAATGGACTAAACACACCAATTGTTGGAGATGTATTGTATGGCACAAAAGCGAACAGATTACACCTCCACGCAAGTTATATAAAATTTACGCACCCAGAAAATGGAACTACTTTAGAATTTGAGTATGAAATTGATTTTTAAAATAGTTTCTCAATCATTAAACAATTGTTCTTTTATGATTAACTCAATATTTAAGATTTCACAAGCCTTTTGCATACATTTCCAATAAGGCTTCAGCTTGAAATCAATTTCTAAAAAATTGGTAAAAAAAACTATTTTATCTATTTCTTTTTCTTGTAATTGCTCAACAATTAACTCAATATGTTTTTCAACTTCTGAATTTTGAAGTAAATGATCATAAAATTCTATTTTTTCATTGGCTTCTATAATTCCGTATTTACCAGAAAGAATAACAAAATTTACTTTTTGCAATTTTGCTAATTCATAGATTTGGCTAATTCTGTTGCTATTATACAAATCAATGGCAGGAATTGCCTCTTTTGAGTTTTTCTTGAGTGCTGAACAGTAAGTGCAGTAGGTTGTCATAAATTATGAAAAATTGTTATCTGTTTTTCCGTTTATAATGATTTTGCACCAATTGATTCAAAAACACTTTTGATTCTACTAACTCAAAATTTAGTTCACTTGGTAAATCTCCAAACAAGGAAGAACCGCCACCTAATAAAATGGGAATAGTTGTAATTATCATTTCATCTATCAAATCTTTTTTTAGAAAATTATTTATAGTTGTGCCTCCATCAATATATAAACGTTTATATCCTTTGCTATGAATTTGTTCTAAAACTTCAGTAAGTGTTCCTTTAACTAAAACTGCTTTATCTTTATGTGAGTTAGGTATTTCATTTAAAGAATTACTCAACACAAAAACAGGTTTTTCATAGGGCCAAGGAACATCAAAGCCCATTACTGTTTCAAAAGTTTTCCGCCCCATCACAAGTGCATCAATATTACTGGTAAACTCAATGTATCCCATATCATCATTATTAGGATTTGGAACTGAATTTAACCAATTAATACCACCATTTTTATCCGCAATATATCCATCTAAACTTGTGGCAATAAATACGCTATTTTTGTTATTCATTTTTAGTACCCTGTATTCTGTAACAAATTTGGATTTGCCGCCAAATCAGATGCTGGAATTGGAAAAATATTTCTAAACCCTTCTGTTAATCGTCCTTCTTTTACAGCTCCTTTCCAGGGCCAAACGTAAGAACCATCGGTGTATTCTCCAAAACGAATCAAATCAACTCTACGATGTCCTTCCCAATATAATTCACGTACTCTTTCATCTAAAATAAAAGGTAAATCTAATTCATTCATCGTAATATTACCCTCACTATTTTGGTAGGCTCTTTCTCGTAATTCATTTACTAAATTCAAGGCTTGTCCCATATCGCCACCAGCTCCATTTCTTAAAGTTGCTTCGGCATACATTAAATAGGCATCGCCCAATCTAAACATTGGAAAATCTGTATCAACGTGTGTTGGGTCGCTACCAGCTACGCCATTTATATCGGTGTTTGTATATTTTGGAACAGCAATCCCTTCTTCAAATAAACCAATATCATCAATTTCAATAGTTTGTCCTTCGGTGTAAAAAATGGCTCTTTTATCAATTTCACCAGTTAAATCTGGAAATTTATCTAACATTGCCGAAGTGGTGCGTAAACCTGCCCAACCATCGCTAACACCATAATCTTCGGCTTCCATATCGCCACCAATAGCGGCGTGAACCAAAAATGTGGTATTTCCCCAATTTTGCGTCAATTTTCCATCAGAATTAATAGCGAAAATTATTTCATTCGATAAATGATTGTCTTTCATAAACAGCTCTTGGTAATTGGGTTCAAGTGTATAACCTGCATTTAAAATTTTATTGCAAGCTGTAATACAATCATCGTATCTTGAAGTACCAGTCATAGCCTCAGCATTTAAAAATATTTTAGCCTGTAACATCCATAAACCTGCCTTATCAACTCTGCCATATTCATTGGCTTTTGGGTCAGCTAATTCAGGCTCAATTTCTGCTAATTCATTTTCAATAAAAGCAAATAATTCTTGTGGGCTCGCTTGTGCTGGTAAATCTGCAGAAATTTGTGTAGCCAATGGAATACTTCCAAATAAATCTAAAGCGTGCCAGTAGGCTAAAGCTCTTAAATAACGGGCTTCTGCTCTGTAAGTTTGAATTGTTGCCCTATCTTCTTGTGCAATACCGTTGGCATCAAGGCGTGCATCTGTCGATTGTTTTAAAAAATCATTGGCAATAGAAACAATTAAGGCAATTCGGTAATACAATACTCGAACAAACTGATTTTCCGATGACCAAGCGTGATCGTGTAAATCTCTAATTCCTGCATCTGTCCAACCACAAACTGCCTCATCTGTTGTTAATTCTTGTGCTTTCCAATACACACGAATATAACTTGTAAAACCTTCATCGTTTACAATTGAAATATCGCCATCGCCATTGGGACCATCTTGTCCTGTAAGCGAATAACTACCATAAACTTTGGCTAAATAAGCCGTATAAGCATCTAAACTATTGAAAACTTCAAACTCGGTTGAGGCATCTTCAGGTAAAATTTCCAAATCGGTGCAACTCCAAGTGTTTAAAATTAATATGCTTAAAATTATTGTAAATATCTTTTTCATTTCATTTTTTTAAAGGTAAAGGGGAATAGGAAATGGGTAAAAGGAATAAGGTATTATTTCCCTGTTCCATATCCCCAATTACTTATTCCTAAATTTTAAAACTGAGCATTCAAGCCCACCAAAAATCTTCTAGAAATTGGATAAATATTGTTATCAATTCCACCATTAAATTGAGGTAATTCAGGATCTAAACCAGTATAGCCAGTTAATACAAAAACATTCTGAACGGTGGTAAATATTCTTAAACTGCTAAATATTTTATTCGGACTTAAATTATAACCCAATGAAATATTATCTAACCTCAAAAACGAAGCATTTTCTATATAAACATCTGAACGTAGTTGTCGTTTATTAAAATTATTGGTAAAAGCAGTTTCGTGAACATTATTGGTAACTCTGTCGGTTAAACGTTCATAAAAACCCATACTTGAAGCCACATTATTATAAACATAATTGCCAATATTGGCTCTGAAAGTGGCAGATAAATCAAATTTCTTAAAACGAGTGTTACTTGTTAATCCTAAAATAGCATCGGGTGCAGCACTTTCACCAACCACTAAATCGTTTTCGTTAATTAATCCATCTTCATTTATATCGGCATAAATATCTAATAAATCAACTAAACCATCACCATTAAAATCAATATTGTCTGTTCGTGGGTTTCCATTATCATCCATTAAATGCTGAAAAGTTCTAAAGGTTTCTATGCTTTCGCCTACTTTTAAAACTTGAATTGTTTGTCCTACATCACCTGAAATTCCACCTGTTTCATATCCTGGGAAATTTGGATCGTTTGAATTGTCTAATTTTTTAATTTCGTTTCGGTTTACAGCTAAGTTGAATCCTAAATTCCAATCCCAATTTCTTTTATCTACAACAACTCCATTCAACTCTAATTCAATTCCACGGTTTTCCATTTCTCCAATATTGGTTAAAATTCTATCGCTTAAATTGGTAAATGCACCTGCGGCAATTGTAAACAATAAATCACTAGTATATTTTCGGTAAACATCAACTGTACCTGTTAATCTATCATTGAAAAATCCAAAATCGACACCAATATTTGTTGAACGAGTTTCTTCCCATTTAATATTGGGGTCAACGCCAGTTCCTCGTAACATATTTACGAAATTATCGCCAAATTGATAAGTGGCATCGTTGCTACTATAACTGTAAAAAGTAGTGAAAAGGTAATCTTCAATATCTTCATTACCTGTAACACCCCAGCTTGCTCTAAGTTTTAAGTTTGAAAAAGCACCCCAATTTTTAGCAAAGGGTTCTTCCAAAATTCGCCAACCAAATGCTACGGCAGGGAAAAGTCCCCAACGGTTACTTTCTGCAAAACGAGAAGAACCATCTCTACGCAAGGAAAGGGTTAATAAATAACGGTCTTTAAAAGTCATATTGGCTCTACCAAAAAATGAAATTAGTCGGTTGTGAACCAAAAATGAATCTTGACGAATATCGGTGGTATAAATCCATTCGTTTTCTATTTGCTCTAAGCCATTTCCTTCTTCCCAGCGGTTTTCTCTATCGAAATCTTGCCAAGAATAACCAGCCGTTAAAGTCATTGAGCTATTAATGTTTTCTAAGTCTTTTTTATACGAAGCGAAACTTTCAAATAAAGCGGCATAATTTCTTAACTCTTCATTGAATAAATAACCTCCACGATTAAAAATATCGCCATCTTTCAACAATGGGTCTTTTAAATTTCTTTTTTCTCCAGTAACATAATCATAACTGAAATTTGATTTTAATGAAAGTCCTTTAACAAATGGTAAAGCATATTCGGCACTAAAACTATTTAAAGTACGAATAGATGTTCCTGTATGATTGGTTAATTCTAAGGTTGAAACTGGATTGTTTACCGCCAAAGGATCATCCCATTGAAAATAACCACCAAATTCTGATTCTTCATCAAGAATTGGACGTGTTGGATCAAAAGTTAATGCCGCACCAATTACACCATCTGAAAATCTATCTTTTGAGAAACCTGTTTTTGTGTTGAAATTTAATGTTAGTGCATCTTTAAATAATTTGGCATTTATGCTTCCGCCAATACTTGTATTTTGGTTGTTTGAAGTTTTTATAACGCCATTTGTGTTTTGATATCCAGCCGAAAGGTAATAGTTTAGTTTTTTTGTTCCACCTGAAAGAGAAAGATTGTGTTCTGTACCAAAGGCATTTTGTGTTACTTCTCTTAACCAATCGGTTGAGGCATCGCCTAAAAATTCAAATTCTTGTGGTGCTTTAGCTAAAATAGCATTTCTAAAATTGTTTCCACTTAAAATTGGTACTGAGCCACCTAAACGAGAAACGCCAAAGTTATTGGAATAACTTACTCGTAACTTTCCACTTTTACCAGATTTTGTTTTAATAATTATTACACCATTTGCTCCACGAGAACCATAAATTGCCGCAGCAGATGCATCTTTTAAAACTGAAATACTTTCTACATCAGCTGCATTTACAAAGTTTAATGGGTTTCTTCCACTCGCAACACCTCTGTTATCTATTGGTACGCCATCAATTACAATTAAAGGCGAACTAGAAGCATCAAGCGAAGTTCCTCCACGCAAACGTAAACGGTTATTTCCGCCAGGTTCACCATTATTGCTTACTTGTAAACCTGCAACTTTTCCATTTAATAATGTTTCTGGCG
>JAHDDA010000075.1 GCA_020629595.1 Chitinophagales bacterium | reverse complement strand
GCATAAAAAAAGCCGATAAACAAAATTGCTTATCGGCTTTTTAAAATTATTTAATCTAAAAAAGATTACTTACGTCCTGCATCTGGACCTGCTGGACGTCCCATATCCATACGTCCGTCCATACAACATTTAAAGTCAACTCTACGGTTTAATGCGTGTTGTGCATCAATACCTTTTTTGTCGCCTGTTGCAGATAAACCTCCAATTACTGGGTTGTTTTCTCCAGCGTATTGAACGCTTAATTGTGTTGGGTTAACACCGTATTCAGTAATTAATTTGTTTTTAACTTCTGAAGCACGTTTCCAAGCTAATACATCATTGTAAGCATTTCCACCACGGTTATCGGTATTACCAACAACACATAATTTAACACCTGGGTTTGATTGTAAGTAATTAGCTACTGTACGTAATTGAGCATCGAATTCTGGCTTAACACCATAACGGTTTAAGTCAAATAATACGTTTGGTAACATTACATCACTACATTCAGGCTTTGCTGGTGCAACCTCTCTAACCTCAACAACTTGTGGTTGCATAAATACTGTATCCACTTTATTTGGATCAAAAGCAGCACCACAATCGTTAATCTGCTCAATTAAGTGGCGAGGTGTGAATGGCTGACAATCATCACAATCTTTAATACCATCACCATCTGAATCTAACTCACGACCACGTGTGTCAACTGGACAATCTTTACGAGAGTTTGGCTCTTCATCAAACATATCTGGAACACCATCACCGTCTTCGTCACCAAATTCCCAAGTATCACAACATGGTGGCTCGTTTAATTCATCATAAGAGTAATCTAATGGATTCATCCACCATAATGGCTCAAATGATTCTTTTTTACCTAAGTTAAAGTTTAATGAAACGTTAGAAGTAACATAACGATCCCAATCTTTAGAATCATCAATATCAGAAAAACGCTGACCATCTAACAAGTCTTCATCAGAATAGAATACTTTGTTTTCCCAACCAATGTTGAAACGCTTAGATACTTTGAATGCTAAACCTAAACCAAAGTGTAATTCTGGGCGGTATTGCCAAGCTCTATCTTGTTTGTCTAACGCACCAAATATCCAATAATCATCAGAAGCAATCATAGCTTGCGATTCGAAAGTACCATCAAATAAGTCTCTTAAACTTGCTTTAATATCTTTACGGTTTGCATCTATTGAGTAATCTGCACTTAATCCTTCAAAATCGTACTCATTACCATTAGCATCTAACATATCTTGCTTTGCACTAAAGATGTAGTTACCCACACCAAAAATACCATAAGCACTTACTAAGTTTCTACGGCGGTGAAAACGAATATTATTGAAGTTAATAATACCTTCAATATTAATATTACGAATTTTTGTAGAATAGTTGTAATATACAATACCCTGACCAGCTGCGTGGTAGTTTGGTGTATCAAACTCATCATTTAAGATAGAGTAAACGTTATCATCACCAGCTTGTGTTTGCCCTGCATCTAAAGCGGCGTGGCTACTAATACCACCAGTTAATGATGGGTTGTTTACAACATCACGAACTTCAGTGCTATACCAACCAGAGTTTGCACGCCAGTTGTAACCTTGTGTTTCACCACCAAAACCAGATAAACGCATAGAGAAAATATATCCGAATGATTTACGGATATGTGCTCCAAAGTTGTAACCAGGAATTGGGAAACCAGAAGTACGACCAGCATTAATGTCTCCACTAATCATCATTGCACCTAAGTCAATACCAACTTCCCATTGGTTTTTAGGAAATGCTGGGTAAGAGTACTGATTGTCTAAGTATTTGTCATGTTGGTCATGACGCTTTTTCTTAACAAAATCTTTGTACTCTGTTGAGTTTACAGAAGGATAAGGATAATCATCACGTAAACGCACCTTATCTCCTTCTTCTTTTGGAGCTTTCTCTTCTTTCTGAGCTTTCTCCTTTTTCTTTTTCTTGCCCTCCTCAGCATCTTGAGCGAAAAGTACTGATCCGCACAATGTAAAAAGAACTGCGAAAATCAACAAATGTCTTGCTTTAAGCATAGGGTTTTATTTTATAGTTAATGAAAAAATATTTTTCTTATTAATTCAGCAAAAATACTAAAATTTTTACCTTAGGCACATTAATCCAACACAAATATAGTAAGCCTTTAGGGGCTATTCAAAATATTAATGTTGTATTTTCTCATATTACTACGAGAACGCCTTGATTTTGGACTAAATTACAACTTAAAAGTAAGTATAAATTTAGTTTTTTTTAAATTTAGCTTGTAAACTTTGAAATAAAATTGCCACTATTGTTAAAAATTACAAAGGTGGCAGTTTTATTTTTCTGTTTAAGCCTGTGATTTTTCTGCTTTTCTAATATGTAATTCTTCGTATTGTTCTGCATCAATTGGTGATGGCGAATCAATCATAACATCTCGTCCTGAATTATTTTTTGGGAAAGCAATGAAATCACGAATGGCATCTGCTCCACCTAATAATGAACACATACGATCGAAACCAAAAGCTAAGCCGCCATGTGGTGGTGCTCCATATTCAAAAGCTCCCATTAAGAAGCCAAATTTTTCGTTTGATTCTTCTTCGTCCATTCCTAATAGTTCAAAAACTTTTTGTTGTAATCCTCTATCGTGAATACGAATTGAACCTCCACCTAATTCTGTTCCATTCAAAACCATATCATAGGCATTGGCACGTATTGCTCCCGGATCGGTATCCATTTTGTCAAAGTCTTCGGCTTTTGGCGAAGTAAATGGGTGGTGGCGTGCTACCCAACGTTCGTCTTCTTCTGCCCATTCTAACAATGGAAAATCAACAACCCAAAGGAATTTAAAATCATCTTTTTTACGTAAGCCTAATTGATCACCCAGATGTAAGCGTAAAACATTTAATTGGTTGCGTGCTTTATCTGCTTCGCCTGAAATAATTAATAATAAATCGCCAGGCTTTGCATTCATTTTGTCTGCCCAAGCCTTTAACCCTTCTTGGTCAAAAAATTTATCAACACTTGATTTGAATGTGCCATCTTCATTACATTTTACATATACCAAGCCTTTTGCTCCTACTTGTGGACGTTTTACAAAATCGGTTAAAGCATCTAATTGCTTACGAGTGTATGAAGCTGCACCTTCTGCACAAATTCCTACTACTAATTCAGCCGCATCAAAAACTTTAAAGCCTTTGTTTTGTGCTACATCGTTTAATTCTACGAACTGCATTCCAAAACGAATATCTGGTTTATCTGAACCATATAAACGCATTGCATCATCCCAAGTCATTCGTGGAAATGCTTCTTTAATTTCTACATTGTGAACGTATTTAAGAATGTGTTTCATCATTCCTTCAAATTCGTTCAACACATCTTCTTGTGTTACAAATGCTAATTCGCAGTCTATTTGTGTAAATTCTGGTTGGCGATCGGCACGTAAATCTTCATCTCTAAAACAACGCACTATTTGGTAGTAACGGTCGTAACCTGCTACCATTAATAATTGTTTGAATGTTTGTGGTGATTGTGGTAAGGCGTAAAATTGCCCTGCATTCATACGAGAAGGTACTACAAAAT
Organism: Chitinophagales bacterium; assembly: GCA_020629595.1. Classification (GTDB taxonomy): domain Bacteria; phylum Bacteroidota; class Bacteroidia; order Chitinophagales; family UBA2359; genus JAHDDA01. The sequence goes on along the minus strand of JAHDDA010000075.1, from coordinate 6,182 downwards.
CTCTTGCACCTTCGGGTGTACTTTTTATTAAGTAAGGTGTTTCTATTTCAAGAAAGTTTCTATTGTTTAAATAGGCTCTTACTTCTTGTGCAATTTTATGGCGTAAAATAATATTTTGTTGTACTGGCGAACGGCGTAAATCTAAGTAACGATATTTCATTCTTAGGTCTTCGCCTCCGTCTGTTTCTGCTTCAATGGTAAAAGGTGGTGTATCTGAAGCATTTAAAACTTCCATTTTTTCAACTATAACCTCTATGTCTCCTGTTGAAAGGTTGGCATTTTTTGAAGAACGTTCAACTACTTTTCCGTTTATTCTAATAACATATTCTCTACCCAATGATTTGGCTTCATCGCCTAAGCCTGCGTGCAATTCGTTATTAAATACTAGTTGTGTAATTCCGTAACGGTCTCGTAAATCTACGAAAGTCATTCCTCCAAATTCACGTGTACGTTGTACCCAACCACTAAGGGTTGTTTCTTGCCCAGCATTTTCTGCTCTTAGTTCTCCGCAATTGTGCGTTCTATACATTTTAAATAAGATTTAAAGATTATAAGTTGCTGAATTTTAAAACTATTTCGTAAAAAAATTTCTAGCTCTATTGTTTCGGAGTACAAAAGTAGTATTTTCCTACAATCAACGCCTATAAAATTGTAGCAATAATTGTACCTTGAAATAAGGTAGTAATGTTATTATATATTAGCAGAATGGTAATTGAAACCATTTACTTGTATGAAAATTTATGGGTGGCTTATAAATTTTTAGGCTTTTTTTTGCTGAACTTTGGGCAATCACAGTCTTTTTTTAAGGCAGCACAGCTTGAAGTTGTAATTGATACAAGCGTTAATGCAATAATGGCTATTTTGAAACTTTGAAACAAATTCTTTTTCATAGGAAAACGTTTAATTTATTAACGTAGTAATAGACATTTTATTGAAGCGGGTGTTTAATTTATACTAAAAATGCTCTTAAGTCTTCATTATTATTAATTGTTTGATAGTTTACCCCTTTTTCTTCCATTCTTTTTAATAAACCTGGATAGTCTTCTTTATTTTTAAGTTCAATTCCTAATACAATTGGTCCACTATTACGGCTATTTTTTTTAGTATATTCAAAAAAGCAAATATCATCATTTGGTCCAAGTACATCGGTTAAAAATTCACGTAAAGCACCTGCACGTTGTGGCAAACGAATAATAAAATAGTGTTTCAATTGCTCAAACAACATAGAACGTTCTTTTATTTCAGCCATTCGGGTAATGTCGTTATTGCCTCCACTTAGAATACAACATACGTTTTTTCCTTTTATTTGCTCTTTTATTTGTTCTAAGGCGGCAATAGATAATACGCCCGCGGGTTCGGCAACTATGGCATCTTCGTTATACAATTCCAGAATAGTGCTACATACTTGTCCTTCTTCTACTAAAAGAATTTGAGATTCGAGTACTTCTTTACATATTTCAAAATTTAAAGTACCTACTTTTTTAACAGCAGCTCCATCAACAAATTTACTTATTTTTTCAAGCGTTATTATTTTGTTTTCTTTAAAAGATTGGTGCATAGCAGGTGCACCTGCTGGCTCAATACCAATAATTTTAGTTTGTGGGCTTTTTTGCTTGAAAAAACTACCTACTCCAGCCGATAAACCACCTCCGCCAACAGGTAATATTAAGTAATCAAATTCTTGAAAATCGGGTGCATCTTTTAGTATTTCAAAACCTACAGTTCCTTGTCCTGCAATTACTTTTTCATCATCGAAAGGCGGGATGAATGTTTTATTTTGAGTATTTGCAATTTTCATAGCAGCTTCAAAGGCATCGTCATAAGTATCGCCTTCAAGGCGAACTTCTATAAATTCTTTACCAAGTGTTTTTACTCTTGAAATTTTTTGTTGCGTAGTGGTTGCTGGCATATATACAATGCCTTGCGTTTTTAATGCTTTGCAGGCAAAAGCAAATCCTTGTGCGTGGTTTCCTGCACTAGAACAAATTACGCCTTTTTCTAACTGTTCGGAATTGAGACTAGACATTTTGTTGTATGCTCCACGAAGTTTGTAGGATCGTACAATTTGTAAGTCTTCTCTTTTAAGATAAATATTTGCATTGAACTTTTCAGAAAGCCTTTCGCTAAGTTCTAGGGGAGTTCGCTTAACAATTGGTTTTAATAATCGCCAGGCGGCTTGAATTTCTTTTACGTCTATCATTATTCATCTATCAGTTATCATCTATCATCTACCATCATTTTTCCGATAGATGATAGATGACAGATGTTAGATGTTTTTAGTTATTATCTGGACGAAGTTTACGAACAGCTTGCCCTGCTTGCCACATTTCAGACTCACGAATTTCACGTAATTCTTCTTCTAGTTTTTCTCTATAATCGGCTTGGCTGTTTGAATCTATTGATTTTTGAGCTTCACGACCTGAAGCAACTTCTTCATATAAATCATCGAAAACAGGTGATACTGCATCACGAAATTTATTTTTCCAATCTAAAGCCCCACGCTGAGCCGTTGTTGAACAATTTGCATACATCCAATCCATTCCGTTTTCGGCTACTAAGCGAATAAGACTTTCTGTTAATTCTTCTACTGTTTCGTTGAAAGATTCTGATGGGCTGTGTCCCTTTGAACGCAATAAATTGTATTGAGCTTCCATCATTCCAGCTAATGCTCCCATTAAAACTCCACGTTCTCCTGTTAAATCTGAATATACTTCCTTTTTAAAGGTTGTTTCAAATAAATATCCCGAACCAACACCAATTCCTAAGGCTACTACTCTGTCTTTTGCTTTGCCTGTTGCATCTTGATGAATAGCAAAACTTGAATTTAAACCTTTTCCTGTCTGAAACAAACGGCGAAGGCTAGTTCCAGAACCTTTAGGTGCAACTAGAATTACATCTACATTTTCTGGTGGCACTATGCCTGTTCTTTCGTTGTAAGTTACACCAAATCCATGCGAAAAATAAAGTGCATCGCCTGGGTTTAAGTTTTCTTTAATCGTATCCCATACCGCAATTTGCCCTGCATCGGAAAGCAAGTATTGTAAGATTGTTCCTTTTTGTGCAGCTTCGGCAATAGGAAATAAATTTTCACCTTCTACCCAACCGTCATTTATTGCTTTGTCCCAAGAACTTGAGCCTTTTCGTTGTCCTACAATTACATTGAATCCATTATCTCTTAAATTCAGTGCTTGCCCTGGTCCTTGTACTCCATAGCCTAGTACGGCTATGGTTTCGTTTTTAAGTGTTTCTCTTGCTTTTTCTAATGGAAATTCTTCACGAGTAACTACGTTTTCCTCTACTCCTCCAAAATTAATGATTGCCATTTCTATTATTTATTTTTTTGATTGTTATTTTTTCCTTTTTGATTGTTGTTTTTCTTTCCCTTTTGGTTGTTATTGTTTTTACCTTTTTGGTTCTTATTAGTATTGTTTCCTTTGTTTTTGTCGTTGGATTTTTTCTTTATTAATATACCTTTTTTATCCCACAATTTAGGATTACCTACTCTCTTATCATTTTCAAATGTTGTTTCAGATTTTATTTTACCATTTTCATACCATTCAGTAGTTACTCCTTCTCTTAAACCATTTACAAAGTTAGCCTCCTTTTTTCTTCTACCTGAAGAATACCACTCGGTAGAAACTCCATCTCTCTTACCATTTTTGTATTGTTTTTTCTCTTTAGATACACCATTTTTATAGAATATTTCTTCAACTCCATTTATTTGAGCATCCATACTGATTATGCTTTTTTTAGCTCCATCATCATACCACTCTTTTGAAGTACCCAACACCTCTCCATTTTTATAAGTTGCTTCTAGCTTTAACTGACCATTTGCGTACCATTCTTTTACTTCTCCGTCTCTTTTACCCAAAGCGTCAAAGCTTTTAGAGAATTTTAGGCTGCCATCATCGAACCAGGCTTCGTGTTTCCCTATTTTATCCCCTTTTTTGAAATTAACTTTAGTTTTAGGTGTCCCATTGTCAAACCAAGTTCTTTTGGGTCCGTTTAGTAATCCATCTTCATAAAACTCTTCAATTATAAGTGTACCGTTTTCTGCCCACTCTTTTTTTTCTCCATCTAACTTTCCATCAACATAAAATTCTTCAAGTTTTAGATTTCCATTGTCAAAATATATTTTCTTTTCGCCAACTAAAATACCATTTTCATAAGTTTCTTTACTCTTCAGTTCTTTGTTATCGTGAAATTCAGTTCTTTCTCCTTCTTTAAGGTCATTCACAAAAGTAACTTCTACTTGTTTTACACCATTTTCATACCACGACTCTCTTACGCCGTCTCTTTTTCCTTCCACATAATTTACTTCAGATTTTTTTGCTCCTGTTTCGTACCATTGGGTTTCTTGACCATTTTTTTTACCTTCTTCAAATTGTACCTCTAATTTCTTTTGTCCATTTATATACCATTCAGTGAACAAACCATTTTTTTTATCGCCTTCATAAATAGTTTCTGTTTTTTTATTTCCACTATTAAACCAGGTTGTTTCTTTACCATTCAACTTTCCATTGACGTATGTTTGTTCTTTCTTCTGGATACCGCTTTTGTAATTTTCAAACACAATACCAGAAAATTGATTTTTATTTTTAGTTTTTTTGAACTCAGCAGTAGATACTTTTTTATTAGTACAAGACTGTGTTGCAAACATCAAGAACAGAAATGAGGTAAATATGATTATTTTATTTAACATTCTTAGTTTTTTAATTGCAAAAATATATGTTATAAAATTTAAACTTCAAAAATAAATTCAGAAGCTAAAAGATAATTTTACAAAAGTTAGGACTTCAATTATATGTTTGGTTTCTATCTATCAAAAAAAATACCACATATAAAAGAACGCTTATTAATATTTTCCTTCTTATAAGATTTGACTCTTACACTATATTTGCTATTGATATGAAAAAATATTTTACAAAAAAGTATATTTTAACAGCATTTATTGCTTTTTTGATAATTGGTCAATTTTTTCCAATTGATAAGAAAACTCCAACCACAGATGCCACAAAAGACTTTATAAATGTAACTAAACATTCTGAAGAATTGGCTTTTCATCTTAAAAGTGCTTGTTATGATTGCCATTCAAATGAAACAAAATATCCTTGGTACACTTCTGTTTTTCCGTTTTCAAGATGGATTGGTGGACATATAAAAAATGGAAGAAAGACCTTAAATTTTTCTGAATGGGCAGATTTAGAAAAAAATAAGAAAATTCAGAAGTTAGAGGCTTCTATTGATGCTATTGAAACTAACTGGATGCCAATGAAAACTTATGTTTTTATGCATCCGCAAGCTAAAATGGAAGAATTAGATAAAAAAGCTCTTATTAAATGGTTTAAAAAGCTCTCAAACGAATTATAAAAATGGATAACGCACATCAGAAAGGTACAATCCACAAGCAGGTGCTGAACGATTGTATGGTAAAGTTTTTTGTGCTAAAACTAATTTTTGATAAGTAGATATATCTAATTTACCCTCGCCAAGTACCAATAATGAACCAACTATAAGTCTAATCATACCACGTAAAAACCTATTGGCTGCAATGTGAATTTGCATAGATTGGTTTACTTCATTAATGAATAATTCTGTTTTAAAAATTTGACAAAGGCTTGTTTTGCTTTCATTTTTTTTCTGAAAAGTAGCAAAATCTTCTACTGATTTTAAAAAATTGAAGGCTTCTTGCATTATTTCAAAGTTTAATTTCTTACCATACTCGTAATAATATGATAAATTTTCTTTAAATGGACTTTTATTAAAGTGAATAAAATAATCGTAGGCTCTGTAATTTGCATCGAAACGACTGTGTTGATTTGGTTCAACAGTAATAATTTTTTGAATAGCAATATCTTTTGGTAAAAAGCGATTCATTCTAAAAACCATATCATTAATTAACGGTCTTGTGGTATCGAAATGAAGATAAAATTTACTAGCATGAACACCTGCATCGGTTCTACCACAACCTGTACACATTATTTCATCTCGTAATAAATTACTTAAAACAAAATTAATACGTTCCTGCACACTATCGGCATTGGGTTGTATTTGCCAACCATGATAATTTGTTCCATTATAGGCTATTTGTAAAAAATATCGCAATTTTTTGTTTTTAGTTGAAAAGTGATTTAAGTACCTGAACAAAATTATTCGACACATTTTATGAATGCCTATTTTTC
>JAHDDA010000074.1 GCA_020629595.1 Chitinophagales bacterium | reverse complement strand
GGTTATTTTATGTTCTTCTTTTATGTTTTGATATAAAATTTGATAATTGGAAATATCACATATTTTTTTTGTGATAGATAAACCTAAGCCTGTAGAGTTTCGACTTTGATTGGCTTTTTTAAATCTAAAAAATAATTTGTTAGGGTTTCCAGAAAGTGGTTTTCCTGAGTTTTTAATTGTAAGTTTTTGCTTGTTTAGTTCAATATGAATATAGCCTTGTGGGTAATTGTGTTTTATTGCATTGCTTAGTAAGTTTGTTAACAATAGTTCTACTAAATATGTATTATGTTCAATATTAGTGTTTTCTAGACGCTTAGTGATTTTTATTTTTTTTAGTTTAATAATTTCTTCTAATTGTTTCAGTAAGTTTTCAATAGATGTTTTAAGATTGATTTGCTTGCTTAATTTATATTCTCCATTATCAATTTTGCTAATAAGTAATAGTGTTTCGTTAAGTTTTGACATTTTTTGTAGAGCTTGTTGTACCAATATAACTTGTTTCATTTCCTGTTTCCCTAATTTTTCTGACTGAAGTAATATGTCTAGTTTAGCTGTAACAATAGCTATGGGAGTTTGTAATTCATGTGAGGCATTTTCTGAAAATTCTTTCAAGGTTTTATATTCTTGTTGAGCACTTTTCATTAAATAATTTGTTTTTTTATCAAGCAAATTAAATTCTTCAACTTTTGAGTTTTCTGTTTTCAGTTCTTTATAATTTTGAATGTTAAAGTTTTCAATTTTATTCAAAATATTATAAAAAGGCTGCATTATTTTTCTAAAAAAGATGGTATTTCCAAAAAATAGTAAAACATATAAAATAAAAAATATGCTAAAAATAATTGTTGCTAAGTTTGTAAAGAAATTAGCTCTATGTGGAACTCTTGCATCTTGTTCAATTCTATACCATTGATTTTTTACTTGTAAATCGTAGTAAAGTGTTGTAAAATGTGCTGAAACAGGTGGGCGTTGAATTGGTTCTATTTCTTCAATTTCCTCTGGTGTTATTTTTTCGTCAGGTCTAAATTCTTCTTTAAAAAACACTTGTGTATATTTTACCTCATCTGGTTCAATTTTTTTGATAGTTTGCCCTCTTCTAAGCTCAATAGTTTCAAAGTTTTTACCTTCTCTTAAGTTTTCTATTAGCGGTCTTATTCTATTTTGAACCGCAATGTTGTCCATTTTTTTAAACTGAATATTTATAAGCAAGAAGATAGCTATTGCACCAATAAGCATCATTAGTCCCGAAATGATAAGATTGAAAATAGCTATTCTTCTTGCAAGTTTCATAAAACTAAAAGTTAGGTTACATATTATAAGTTAACATTGAACTTATATCCTAAACCATACACATTTGATATGTATGGTTTACAATTAAATTTTAATAGTTTTTTACGAAGATTTTTAATATGCTGGTAAATAAAGTCGAGTTGGTCTAGTGAATCTACGTAGTCACCCCAAAGATGTTCTGCAATAATTTGCTTTCCTAAAACTCTATTTTTATTGGCTATAAAATAAAGTAATAAATCGTATTCTTTGGCAGTAAGTTCTGTGGGAACTTGGTGAATTAGTACCACTCTAGCATTGGTATCGATTTCTATTTCATTAAATATTATATTGTTGAAACCTTTTAAATTTTTTCTTCTGTAAAGAGCATTTAAACGAGCTTTAAATTCAGCTAAATGAAATGGTTTTGCTAAATAATCATCTGCTCCTAATTCTAAACCCTTTATCTTATCATCTAAAGAGTTTTTGGCTGAGATAATAAAAATTGAAGATTCAGATTTGATATCTTTTAAGTACCGAATAATATTTAAACCATTACCATCTGGTAACATTAAATCTACAGCGATAATATCATAATCGAAAGCTGAAATTTTATCTTCAGCTTCTAAATATGTTTCTACCCACTCGCAAATTATCTGGTTATCTGATAAGTAGGTTTGAATATCTTTTCCCAATTCATTTTGGTCTTCTACCAGTAGAACTTTCATAGACTAAAGGTAAAAAACAATTCTGAAGTGAATTTGAGGATGAATATTATATTGTTTGTAATGGTGTTAAAATTGAATATCCAAATCACCAATTTTACTTCTGTTGTTAGTCCAAAGATTAAAGTCTTGTGCATTTGAAACTCCATTTCCATCTCCGTCCCAAGTCATATATTGGTTTACGGTTGCACTTTGTACAGCCCATTTATTAAAGTCATTATTATTTATTACACCGTTTCCATCATAATCGCCACAATACATTGTAGCCAAACCACCTAAATCTTTTTGCTGTTGAATACCACGTGCTTGATTTACACCTGCTGAAAAATCAAGCAAAATTCCATCGCCCTCCAAATCTATTGGATTAGCCGAAATTATTCCTAAATGTCCTTTATGAAATAAGGCTATATGATGTGTGCCAGTAGTGGTGAAGTTTATATCTGTTGTACCATCAATATTCATCAACATTCCATCATTTCTAATAAATAATGTTTGGCGTTCAAGTGTATTTGTAGTATTATTTGCATCTCTAACTTCTAATAAAACCCAATCAACAGTATTTTCAGGAAAACGGTCAATTATTGTAGTATTACTAGTCATAAAATATGGCGAAGCAGCATAAGGTTGTGTTATTGGTAATAAGTTATCATTTAATAGAGTTGTATTCATTAAACCAGATGATACATCAACATAACCTTCAAAAAGAGCTTTTATATTTATACACTTAGCATATTTATATAAAAATGCTGCCGAACGGTTAAATAACTCATTTCGTATAGCTGTGTCGCTTTCCCAAGGTACGTGGTCTGCACCATTAATGGCATAAAGTTCTGTATTTACACCAAGGTTATCTAAATATGGAAATATTTCTCCACTACCACATAAATCAACCAAATCAAAAGCACTTACTAATGGATTTCCAGAAAAAACATCATCGCAATTATAAGGTACTGTACCGTCATTTGTTCCATGACCAGAAAAAGTTGGTGGGGATGCCTGATTTAAAAAGCTGAGTTTATTAATACCTCCAGCCCAATTTAGAACACCTATTACTTCAGAAGAATAACCATCGTTTCCTTTGTCGCCTTCTAAGCCGCCATTTTGGTCAACTATGGTTTGTAGGTGAGCTGGTAAAATATCATTTTCGTCAATATGGGCAAGGTGTAAACCTAATACAGCTCCTGCCGAACTACCTCCAAAAAATATCTTGTTTGGATCAATTCTGTATTGGTTACTTGTTGCGGCATCTTGTCGCATATACCTAACAGCAGCTTTACCATCGGCAACGGCTTTCATTACCACATCAATTATAGCTAAGGAGTCTAGTAAACTAAATATATTATTAGAAAGCGTATATTGAATTGAAGCAGTTACATAACCTCGTTCAGCAAAGTATTCGCAGGCTTGTACCATTGTTGGATTAGTTTTACTTCCAGCAATAAAAGCTCCGCCATGTGCAAATATTATGAGTGGGCGTTGTGCCTGTGTATCGCCAACGGGTTCATAAATATCCATTTGAAAATTAGAAACAGACGAATAGGTAACTGTTGTAGCTGGGCTACTTGTAAATATGGGATCTAAATATCTTTCTTGAGCAATAACTAAAGAAGAGACAAAAAGGAAGGCAAAAAGAAATACAATTTTTTTCATATTGTGAAGATATAAAACTATATCAATTTTGCAAAATTTTGTATTAACATAATATTAAACTAAAATCTATAATTCAAACTTATCATTTAGGCTGTTTATTACCTTTGCGTATGCTATGCCTAAATATTCAGTAGTTATACCCGTTTTTAAACGTAGAGATGAAGTAGAAGAACTTTTTAATAGTTTGCTTGAACAGCGTTTTCAAGATTTTGAAGTAGTGATTGTTGAAGATGGTTCGCCTGAAAAGTGTGAAGATTTGGTAATGAGTTATGCCGATAGAATTGATATTCAGTATTTTTATAAGCAAAACTCGGGTCCGGGTTTAAGCCGAAATTATGGAATTGAAAGAGCAAAAGGTGAATACATTGTTTTGTTCGATTCTGATTGTTTAATTCCTGCCAACTATTTTGAAGAAGTTGAAAAGTTTTTGGCACAAAATTCACTCGATTGCTGGGGCGGTCCAGATGATGCTCATCCTTCTTTTTCCGATACGCAAAAAGCGATTAATTACACTATGACTTCGTTTATAACTACTGGCGGTATTAGAGGAAAGAAAAAGCAAGTTGATAAATTTCAACCACGAAGTTTTAATATGGGATTTCGTAAAGTAATTTATGATAAAATTGGTGGTTTTACTACTTTACACCCTGGCGAAGACCCAGATTTGAGTTACCGAATGATGGACGCAGGTTTTACAACGGGTTTAATTCCAGATGCTAAGGTTTTTCATAAACGTAGAATTGATTTTGGAAAGTTTTGGACACAAGTTTATAAGTTTGGTTTTGTAAGAAATGTGTTGATGAAATGGCATCCACACACCAAAAAGTTTATTTATGCTTTTCCTACGCTTTTTCTTTTTGGCTTTTTAGGTTCTGTTATTTTTTCGTTGATTTTCTCGCCACTTTTTATGTTGCCTTTGGCTTTACTTATTACTATTATTTTTTTTGATGCTTTATTGAATACTAAAAATATAAAGATTGCTTTTATGGCAATTGTTGCTAGTTTTATTCAGTTATTGGGTTACGGTTGGGGCTTTTTAAAAGGTTATGTAAATATTCATTTACTTGGAAAAGATGAAAGAAGTTTTAAAAAGTTTTTCTTTGAGGAAGTATAATTGGTAAAGGTGATTAGCTAATGGTAAAAGGGAATTTTTAATCAATAAAAAATTATCTTTCCTCCCTTTTTTCCAATTACATTTCCCTTTTACCTACAACTCTAAAGTGAATATAAATATATTTTAGAACTACGAAGAAGAAGTGAAAAAATAATGAACCCACAAAAAAAACTATACTTTAAAAACTTAGATGGCTTACGCTTTATAGCTGCTAGTATGGTTTTGGTATCACATTGCTATTTCTTTAGCTTTTCAACAGAAACCATAAAACAAACCTTTTTAGGAGAGTTCTTTACCTTTTCTGGAATTTATGGCGTAAAGCTATTTTTTGTGTTAAGTGGTTTTTTAATTACTTATTTACTGCTAAACGAACAAGCCAAAAACGGCAAAATAAACATTAAAAACTTTTACATTCGGCGAACATTACGTATTTGGCCCTTGTACTTTTTAGTAGGAATTGGTGGTACAATTGCTGGTCCTATTGCGTTGAGTAAATTAGGAATTGCCGCCGAAAGTGGTTTTACTTTAGAAAACCTATTGTATGTCTTTTGTTTTGGAATAAATATTCAACTTATTTTCGATACATTTAACAGAGGAATTGTAGAAATTTTATGGTCGGTTTGTGTAGAAGAGCAATTTTATTTACTATGGTGTCCGTTGGTCGTTTTTTTCAGAAAGCATTTAATGCCAATGTTTATTTTTATCACTTTTATAGGAATTTTAACCCCATTTTATTTTAATTACTTCGGAAATAGTAGTTGGAGTCAAGCCTCGTATTTCTTCACAACTTCGGCTTTTAGTATGTTTGGTTTAGGCGGAATTTTGGCTTATTTACTTCAAAGAGGCATTTTAAAAAGCAGTAGTTTTATTTACCAAAAATGGTTTCAGTTGCTTGTATTGGGCTTGTGTGTTGCTTTAAGTTTTAACCTTTTTTCGTGGTTAAATACTTGGAGTTTTTATAAATTAAATTTAAGTAATATTGCTTGTGGTGTTTTGTTTGGTTTGCTAATTATTCAATTAATACATCAAAAAAGTATCTTCAATTTAGAAAATTCCTTATTAAAAGAAGGTGGAAAAATATCGTATGGAATTTACGTTTACCACACTTTTGTAGCTCAAGTTATTATTCGTATTTTACCAAAACTTGGAATAGCTAAAACTCATTTTTTGTATGAGTTTGTTTGCGTATTTTTGGTCTTAATTTTAAGCGTAGGAATTTCTTATGCTTCGTATTATTTATTTGAAAATCATTTTTTAAAGTTGAAAAAACGCTTTGTTTAATGCAAAAAATAAAACAACATATCCAAAATTACAATGCAATGAATTGTTAAAGTCTATTAAATTGATTTTGTAAATTTTCAGAACCTTAGAAACGTCTCTGCGAATTGATTTATACATAAATACTGTAAACTAATGCAGGACGTTTCGTTGTTTAAACTATGATTAAAATAAAACAACATATCCAAAATTCGATAGCTGTAAAACAAAGTATTTTAAGTAGTAATAATTTACTTAAAAGCATTGAAAAAGCTATTGAAACCATAGCTCATTCGTTTAAAAATGATGGTAAAATATTGCTTTGTGGTAATGGTGGAAGTGCCTGCGATGCTATGCACTTAGCCGAAGAATTTACAGGAAATTACAGCAGAAATCGAAAGCCATTTCCAGCTATTCCATTAACAGATGCTGGGCATATTACCTGTACTGCCAACGATTTTGGTTATGAAAATGTTTTTGCTCGTGCTGTTGAGGCTTACGGAAAAGCGAATGATGTGCTTTTAGCATTTTCTACCTCTGGAAACTCTGAAAATGTGGTGCTTGCTTGTGAAAAAGCTAAAACCTTGAATATGAAAATTATTGCTTTTACAGGCGAAACTGGTGGTAAATTGGCTTCAATTTGTGATGTTTTAATTAATATTCCTTCTAAAAATACAGCCCATATTCAAGAAAGTCATATTACTATTGGACACCTAATAATTGAGGGAGTAGAAGATATTATTATTTTTTAACTGCAAATTATTATTGAAAAAGCCATTTACCCAATTCTTTAAAACTCGCTTTTTTACCTGTCATTAAAATACCCGTACGGTAAATTTTACCTGCCAACCAAATAATTCCACACAAACCAGCTATCATAAACACAACTGCTAAGAAAAAATCTAAACTAAAAATAGATAAACCATAGGCAATTCTGGCAGGCATAATAATAGGTGATGAAAATGGAACAATACTAGACCAAAAAGCCAAACTACTATTAGGGTTTTCTAAAATGGCGGTAAGTATAAAAAAGGAAATAATAATTGGTAAAGTAACAGGAAAAACCAGCGCCTGTGATTCGCTACTATCTTCGCCAACTGCCGAACCAACTGCTGCAAATAAGGCTGCATACAATAAGTAACCAGTAAAAAAGAAAAACAAAAATGAAAATAAGATAGATTTTATTGGTAATGCATAAACCTTATTCATTATATCTTGAACCATTAAGGTAATTTCTTCAGAGTCTGGTCCAGAGGTTGCCAATTCATTTGCCGATGATATATCTACGCTTCCAGCCAAAAACAAACTTGCTAAAAAATTGATACCAATACCCAAAACTATCCAAATTAAAAATTGTGTTAAGCCAACAAAGCCAATACCTATAATTTTACCCGCCAATAACTGAAAAGGACGTACACTCGATAAAATTACTTCAACAATTCTATTGGTTTTTTCTTCCATTACGCCACGCATAACCAATGTACCATAAATTATAATTACCAAGTACATTATAAAACCCATAAATCCACCTACTGCCGAAGCTAAAGCAGAGCTAACATCATCTGTTTCCTTGCCTTCAACTTCTTCTTTAATAGAAACATTGATATTACTTAAACTCTTGATAAAGTCTTTATCAATTCCTTGTGTTTTAATGCGTTGGTTTTTAATAATGTTTGCCATTTGGCGTTCAATATAATTTTTACGCCCCATTCCAAGCAATTCTGCTGAGTGGTAAATACTAGTTTTTGGCTTTTCTGCTTGCATTTCGGGAATGTATAAAATGCCAGCATAACCTAAATCGGTATATTTTTCTTTCAATTCTTCGTAGGAAAAACTATTTTCTATTTTAAAAAATATGTTTTGTCTTTCGCTGTCTTGTAGTCTTAAATCTTGTGTAAATAATTGGCTTTGATCTGAAATGGCAATAACAGCCTTTTCTTTACCCATTCCAATAAACAAAAACTGAATGGCAAAAAGTAAAATTAATCCCAATGGAGCTAATAAAGTGGTAATAATAAACGAACGCTTACGAACTCTTGAAAGGTATTCGCGTTTTATGATGAGCCAAATCTTTTTCATTCAAATTTTTTTTAACTATTACTTTAACTTAACTTTTGAAAGATAAAAAAAAGTTCACTTCCTTGTCTTGGTTTTATAGAATTATAGCAACTTTCTAGTTTTTTTATATGGAACAAAGGAGAAAACAATTGCTTGTAGCTTTTTATGTTACCACCAAAAGGCGGTCCTTCTCTTTCAAATTCAATATTAAATAATACACCTACCAATTGACCATTAGGTTTTAGCAATTGGTGCATTTTTTTTACATATTCTACTCGTAAATTGGGATGTAAAGCACAAAAAAAAGTTTGTTCAATAATTAAATCATAGCTTTCGTTATGTTCAAAAAAGTTTTCACAGATTAACTGTTTTGCTGGAAAATTAGGGTTTCTTTTTTTAACATTCTCAATAGCTTTTTCAGCCCAATCAACCAGAAATATATTTTTGAAGCCTAATTTAAACAAATAATCTAACTCATAAGCATTGCCACCACCAGGAATTAAAATTTTTAAACTTTTATTCTCTAAAGAATCAAAAAATTTTGTTAAAGCAGGTGAAGGATTTCCAATATCCCAACCTGTTTGTTCGTTCAAATATTTGTTTTGCCAAAAGTTAGCATCTAATTTATTCATTTTGAGCATAATTTTTGTTGCTAATTTATACAAATTATTACTAATAGAAATTTAAGTAGTAATTTCGTTTATAGCTTTTAAAAGAAAAAATAATTGGTTATGGGATCGGGGCGTACACCGTTTTTTATTGTTATTATAATTTTATTATTATTAATAAATGGTGCTTTATTTTATTTCAATATGCAAGAAAAAGATAAAGTAGTTGAAGTAAATAAAGAGAAGAAGGAGCTAAGTATTCAATTTACAGAATTAAAAGAAGATTTTGCTACCAAGCGAGATTCTTTAGTTGTATTGCAAGAAGATTATAGAACAACAACTGAAGAAAAAGAAAAGTTACAAGCTGAAATTAATAAATTAGATGAATATGTTAGCTCTTTAAAAGGTAAAAATGCCTTATCGAAAAAACAATTGGCAGAAGCAAGGAGTCAGCTCGATCACCTTTCAGGTATTATTAGGGAATCTAACAAACAAATTGGTTTACTGAAAGATGCTAATGTACGCTTATCGAATGATTTAGAAACCGAAAGAGTAAAAACTACTGAACTTTCTAAAAACATAGAAGAAAAACAAGAGGTAATAGCCAATTTAGAAACTGAAAAAGCTGAAGTTATTGACAGAAATACAACATTAGGTGAAGAAAAAGATAATTTACAAGCACGATTGGAAAAAGCAAGTATTATTATGGCGGGAGATACCTATTTAAAGCCTTTCAAATATGGCAGAAAAAACAAAAGAGTAGATACTTCAAAAGCCAGAAAAACCGATGCTATGGAGGCTTGTTTTGAGGTTATCCCTAATTCTGAAGCACAAATTGGTCCACAAGAGTTTACTTTAATTTTAACCAACCCAAAGGGAAAAGTATTTCCTGTTGAACAAAATGGGGAAGGAAATTTTACAACTAATGAAGGCGAAAAACGCCGTTATACCGCCGTTTTAGAGGCACGCTACGAAGGTAGAAAAAATACTTTTTGTAGTGTTTTTACCGAACCTGATTTTATATCTGGAACGTATCATTTAGAGGTTTTCAATAGAGCAACTTCGGTGGGTACGGGTAAAGTTACTTTGAAGTAGT
>JAHDDA010000073.1:1645-9836 GCA_020629595.1 Chitinophagales bacterium | reverse complement strand
ACTTAAACTTCGTTTTTATACTTTTAATAATGTATAATTGTTCTTCATAATCTATTATGTTACTTGAACATTGCTTGAAGATTAAACTACCACTTATTTTGTTCCTAAAGTGTGAAATTTAACAGATTATAATCAGTAAATTATGATTAATAAACTTGAACTAACAAACAGATTAATCAATATATACATTGATAATGAGCAAAAGAACGATTTACTTACTAAGTATATTGAATTTGCTAAAGATATTACTGGCTTTGAGAATGGTTTCATTGCATTTATTGATGAACAGTATTATGAAATTATTCAGGCAATTACTATTGATGATAAATTAAAAAAAGGAGCTATTTTTAACTTGTGCGACACTCTTTGTCAAGAAGTAATTGATAAAGGTGAAGCTGTTTTTCATTGTGCTTTAAAAGGTTTACCTCAATATAACTTACCAGGCAGAGCCTTCTTAAATACACAATCTGTAATAGGTTATCCGCTTTATGTTGAAGGTGAAGTTTGGGGAACTTTCACATTATGCTCAACTTCAGAACAAAGCAAAGATATTTATGAAAAATATAAAGATATTTTAACCTTAAATGCAACAATGATTGCAAGGTATGTTCAAGATATTTCTTTAAAAGAACAAATTTTAAAAATAGAAAATGAAAAAGATGAAATTTATCAACTTCTTGAAAAACGAATGTACGAACAAAATGCTTTGTTAAAAGCTATTCCTGATTGGATTTACAGAATAGATAAAAATGGGGTTATTTTAGATTTCATAATTGGAGACCACTTGCCAGTTCATCCCATAGAAGATTTAGTTGGTAATTCTTTATCAAATATTTTAGATAAAGAAAAAGCCGAAAAAGCATTATCTGTTATTAATGAATGTTTATCTACCAAAAAAGTAATTACTTATGAATACGATATAAATACAAATGGTAGTGTAAGAGTGTTTGAAGCAAGAGTTAGTTTTATTGATGAAGATAAGGTAATTTTTATAGTAAAAGATATTACTGAACTAAAAAATAAAAATGCTGATTTAAAAGCTTTGTTTAATGCTATTCCAGATTGGTTATATAAAACCAATAGTAAAGGAGTAGTTACCTATTGCAAACAAGGATATTATGACACTTTATTAGATGCTGAAGATTTTATAGGAAAATCTGTTTTTGATTTTCTTGATAAAGAAATTGCTGAAAAAGCAGTTAGCAATATTCAACAATGTCTAAAAACTCAGCAAGTTAGCACCTTCGAATACAAAAGAGTTCAAGATGGAAAAATTCGCTATTTTGAAGCAAGGATAACCTTTGTTAAAGAAAATGAAGTAATTGCTATTGTTAGAGACATCTCTGAATCAAAAAATACTGAAAACTTCCTTAAACAAACACAAAAAATAGCCAAAATTGGTGGATGGGCATTGGATGTAGCAACTCAAAAAACACAATGGACTCAACAAATTTATGACATTTATGGAATTGAAAAAGATATTGAAACAAACATTGAAATAGGAATAAACCAATACCATAAAAATGACCAAGACAGAATTACAAATGCTGTTTCAAATTGTATTCAAAAACAAATACCTTTTGATGAAAAACTTCGTTTTAATCAAGCTAATGGAAATGAAATATGGGTTCGTTCAATTGGCTATCCTATAATGGATATCAATGGTAAAACTATTGCTGTTCAAGGTACTTTTCAAGATATAGATAAAGAAGAACGAGTTAGAATTAAATTAAAAAAAGAACAAGAAACTTTTAGTTTTTTAATAAAACATACACCTTCAGCAATTGCAATGTTTGACACCCAAATGAATTATATTGCTCATAGTAAACGTTGGTTAATCGACTATAATTTAGGGGATCAAGAAATTATTGGTAAATCTCATTATGAAGTATTCCCAGATATCCCCGACCGCTGGAAACAAAACCACCAAGATGTTTTAAACGGTGAAATTTATCGAAATGATGAAGATAAATGGGAAAGAGAAAATGGTAACACTTTTTATATACGTTATGAATTACGACCTTGGTACAACGATAATGAAGAAATTGGGGGAATTATAATGTTTACTGAAGTTATAACCAATCAAGTAGAAAATCGACTAAACTTGGAAAAAACCGTTGAAGAATTGATGCGTTCCAATGTAGATTTAGAACAGTTTGCCTTTGTTGCCTCACACGATTTACAACAACCACTCAGAATGATTGGCAATTTTAGTGAATTACTTCAAATTAAATATGCTCATAAAATAGATAATGAATGTGCTGAATACTTAAATATAATTTCTGACTCTGCCAGCAGAATGAAGGAATTAATTAACAATTTATTAAATTATTCTAGAGTTGGAAGAAAAGAAAGTGAATTCAATAATACCAATATTAATACATTGGTAAACAATAAATTGAAAGATCTTGCTTTGGTAATAAAAGAAAGGAATGCAGAAATTTCAACGAATATTTCTACAAAACCAATAAAATGTGAAGCAAGCCAAATTGGATTAGTATTTTATAATTTAATATCTAATGGAATAAAATTTAACAAAAGTAAAATTCCTAAAATACAAATAAATCAAAAAGAAAACAAAACACACCATTTATTTGAAATAGTAGATAATGGTATCGGTTTACCTAAAAAATATGAAGAAAAAGCGTTTAAAATTTTTCAAAGATTACAAATCAACTCTGATTTTAATGGAACTGGTATTGGCTTAGCACTTTGTAAAAAAATTATTGAACGTCATAACGGCGAAATTACCTACTCTGAAAACTTAGAAAAAGGAACAACCTTTCTATTTTCAATTAAGAAAATGTAATTTGTTATATTTGCAATCTTATGTATAAAGTTTTACACGTTGACGATAATGAAGGGGATTTAATTCTTGCCAGAGAAGCATTTAAACAAACAGATTTAACTATTGAATTAGAGTCAGCTTTAAATGGAGTTGAAGCTATAGAAAAACTTACAAAAGCAGAAATATTACCTGATTTGGTTTTATTAGATATAAATATGCCTGTTATGAATGGTAAAGAATTTCTAAGTAAGATTAGAACTGAAGAAAAGCTTAAAAATATTCCAGTTGTAATGTTAACAACTTCAGACGCACCCAAAGACATAAGCGATTGCTATGATTTAAACGCAAACGCCTATGTAACAAAAAAACAAGATTTCTCTAGCTTTTTGGACTCAATTAATAAAATAGCCAGTTTTTGGTTAGATATAAATATTTACCCAAATAAAAACTATATTAATTAACTTATCTAAGTTTTGAATAGCTGTCTTTATTTCTATAAATTACATAAAAGCAAAACCTACTTTAGTACCAACAAACAATGAATTATAAGTTTGAAATGTGCTATTGTTCCGTTCAAATTCGTTGAAAATACGCACCATAGTCCTGTTATGCTTGTGTTTTTCGCCTTTTTGACCAAAAAAATAAATCCATTTCCAAGTTTAAACTAATTATGTGTTGGTACTTATCACTATTTAGCTTAAAATAGGTGCTACAGAAAAGGTTCATCAACTTTATCTATTTTCTGAAACTAAAAAAAATTTAAGGGAACTATCCTAATAGATAATTGTACATTTGCCGCCCGCTAAAAAACACCTTTCAAAGTTTTGCAATTTAAAAGATTGTTTTGAAGCGAAATTAAGTGGTAAATTTTAATAAAAATTCAAGTGAGAAAGTACCTTAATCTTTTCGATTTTTCCCAAAAAGTAGATTACAAAACCGAGATTTTATCGGGTTTAACCGTTGCTTTGGCTTTAATTCCTGAAGCGGTGGCTTTTGCATTTATTGCAGGTTTATCGCCTTTAACTGGTTTGTACGCCGCTTTTGTAATGGGTTTGGTTACTGCCATTTTGGGTGGTCGCCCAGGAATGATTTCTGGTGCAACTGGAGCTGTTGCCGTTGTTTTAGTTACATTGGCAGCACAATATGGCGTTGAATACGTTTTTGCTTGTGTTGTTTTAGCTGGAATTTTGCAGGTAACTGCTGGTTTACTTCGACTCGGGAAATTTATGCGGCTCGTCCCCCACCCTGTTGTATTTGGTTTTGTAAATGGTTTAGCCATTATCATTTTTATGTCGCAACTCGACCAATTCAAAGATGCTTCTGGAAATTGGTTAACTGGAATGCCGATGTACACTTTGCTAGCGTTGGTGGGTTTAACAATGTTGATTATCTGGGGATTACCTAAAATAAGCAAGGCAATTCCAGCTTCCTTGGTAGCTATTTTATCTATTTTTGGAATTGTTGTTGCCTTTGGAATCGATACAAAAACGGTGGGCGATATGGCTTCGATTCAAGGAGGATTTCCACCTTTTCATTTACCAGATGTTCCCTTAACTTTTGAAACCTTAAAGATTATTGCTCCTTATTCTTTAATTGTGGCAGGTGTTGGATTAATCGAAAGTTTATTAACCTTAAATATTATTGATGAAATTACCGAAACTCGAGGACGAGGAAACAAAGAAGCGGTTGCTCAAGGTTTGGCAAATATGCTTTCTGGTGTTTTTTCTGGAATGGGTGGTTGTGCAATGCTTGGGCAAAGTTTAATCAATATTTCTTCGGGAGCAAGAGCCAGATTATCAGGGATTGTGGCTTCGGTAATGTTGTTGGTTTTCATTATGTTTGGTTCAAGTTTAATTGAGCAAGTACCAATGGCGGCTTTAACTGGTTTAATGATTATGGTGTCGATTGGAACATTTGAATGGGCAAGTTTCCGTACTATCAATAGAATGCCAAAATCAGATGTTTTGGTTATGATTTTAGTTACCGTAATTACAGCAATAGTACACGATTTGGCGTTAGCTGTTGTTATTGGTGTAATTGTTTCTGCTTTAATTTTTGCGTGGGATAATGCTATTAGAATTAGAGCAAGAAAACACATTGCAGAGAATGGTGCGAAATATTATGAGATTTATGGACCTTTATTTTTTGGTTCAGTTAGTGTATTTAACGAAAAATTTGATGTTGCCAACGACCCACAAGATGTGGTTATTGATTTTGCAGAAAGTAGAGTTGTTGATATGTCGGCAATTGAGGCTTTGAATAAATTAACAGAGCGTTATTTGAAAGTTGGAAAAAAAGTTCACTTAAAGCATTTAAGCAAAGATTGTCAGCGATTATTACAAAATGCCGAAGCAATTATTGATGTAAATATTTTGGAAGATCCAAGGTATAAGGTTATTACGGATAGGTAATTCGTTTGCACATTCAGACGCCAAATTCATACTTTTATTTGATAGCTGAATATTATCTTTGGAAAATATATCTTTTACTAAAGCCAAAATATGTCTTTTAAATCATTAGGAATAGCCTCATATTTTTTAGAAAAATTGACAGAAGAAGGTTTCACCAAACCATTTCCGATTCAAGAAAAAGCAATTCCTGCTATTTTGAACAATAAAGATGTATTGGGAATAGCACAAACTGGCTCAGGAAAAACGGCAAGTTATGCCTTACCTATTTTAATGAATTTGGAAGGTAAAACAAGCACAAAAAACAGGCATATTAATGTTTTGGTTTTAGTGCCTACTCGTGAATTAGCCATTCAAGTTGCCGATGTATTTAGCAATTTTAGCAAGGCTCTACCTTTCCGATTTAAAACAATGGCAGTTTATGGTGGCGTTTCTATTAATCCACAGATGATAAATATGCAACACGTAAATGTGTTGGTAGCAACCCCTGGGCGTTTGTTAGATTTGGTGTCATCGAATGCACTACATTTTAGCGAATTAAGTACGCTTGTTTTAGATGAAGCCGATAAATTGCTAAATATGGGTTTCCAAAAGGAAATGGATAAAATATTGACACTTTTACCAAGCAAAAGACAGAATCTACTTTTTTCAGCAACGCTAAGTCCACAGGTTCAAGGAATAGAAAAAATACTTTTAAATAAGCCTGAAGTTATTAAAATTGAACCTAAAGAAACCAATTTAGATTTAATTAAACATACAGCTTATGCAGTTACAGATGCTCGAAAAGGTCCTTTTTTACGCTACTTAATTAAGCACTACGAAATGCAACAAGTTTTAGTGTTTACTTCTTCGATTTATAAAGCTGAAAACGTCGTGGATAAGCTGAAAAAAAATGGCATAGAAGCCAGAGCCATTCACAGTAAAAGAAGTCAGGGAAGTAGAAAAGTAGCCTTAAAAGAATTTAAGGCTGGAACTTTACGAGTTTTGGTTGCAACAGATTTGTTATCTCGTGGAATTGATATTGAATTTTTACCCTACGTGATAAATTACGAATTACCTCGTTCACCAAAAGATTTTATTCACCGAATTGGACGAACAGGTAGAGCAGAAAACCCAGGAGAAGCAATTTCATTAATTACCTCAGAAGAAAGACATCATTTTAAAGTAATTCAAAAGAAAATGAAAAGATGGATTGATTTAACTTACACTGATGAAGTAAGTTTACATGGTTTTTAAGGAGTAGGTTTTCTGAAAAATGAAAGCTAATAAACACTAAAATATAGTTTACTTACCTTTAAAATGATAAAACCTTATAACCAGAATAAGGTATTTTGATGCTTAGTTTTTTCTAAAGTTTGATTGGAGAATTGGTTACGGATAACTTTAAATTATTGAAATTAACTAATACTTTAAAATTCAATGAAAACAGCTCAACAAAAGGAAATAACTACTCCACATTCTAATTCTAAATCAATTCAAAAAGAAACCCCAACAGCATATAGTTTATGTATGTTGATGGGGAAAAGAAAAAATGCTGTAAAAAGTAATAATCATACCCAAACTTATCAAATAAACTCAATGAAGTTTATAGCATAAACCCAATAGGCTTTTGCCCAACACTTGGTGTCCAAAAGTTATTAATATTTGGCAAAATATCAGTTAATTGCGTAGCCGAAAGGGTACTTGTGCCATTTTGAGCAAACCAAAGTGCTAATTCTGCAAAATATTCATCGCAAGAAGTGGTTGGAATAAGCCTTCCTTCGCCTGTATCTAATGGATTTGCAATGTATAAATCGGGATATTGTCCATAAATATTTTGTCCGTTTACAGCCCCACCAACAACCAAACAGTTTCCTCCCCAACCATGGTCGGTTCCGTTTCCATTAGAAGTTAAAGTTCTTCCAAATTCTGACATAGTAAATAAAGTTACATCATTGATTAAGCCCAATTCTTGCATTACACCCCAAAAACTGCCGATTGCAGCATCTATTTCAGCCATTAATCCTCCGTGGTTTACCAAAACTTCATCGTGATTATCGAAACCACCAATATTTACATAAAAAACTTGCCTACACATTCCCAAAGTATTTCGAGCTGCTATGGTTTTTGCCACCATTTCTAATTTCGTTGAAAAATCGCTTCCATCAAAAGTTGTAGTAAAAGGCGTAACCGAATTTATGGCTGCTCCAAACTGTAAAGCATTACTTTGCGAATTGGTAATTGCATTGGCATAAGCTGTTTTTAAAACATCTTGATAAGATTGATCTAATAAATTGTCAATTGTTTGCCTTTTAATTACATTAAAAGCATCTGTTTCATCATACCCAGCTATAGATACACTTCCTTGTCCTGTACTCTGAATTGCGTATTCTGTAATATTATTTCCATTTTGAAAAATATTAACACCATCCAAAGAAATATTCATTGAAATATCAGTATTTGTATTATTGGAATACAATAAATCTGCTAACCTTCCACCCCAACCTACACTAGAACGTGATTGTGGTATTGATGTTTGCCAATGTTGCATTTGGTCTAAATGCGAAAACAAACCCAAAGGTAAATTTGCCCCACTAACGTAATCCGACATAGTGGTTGGTTGAATCATTGAACCTACATTGGCAACAAAGGCAGCATTTCCATTACTGAATAAATTTTGAATGTTGGTTAAATTTGGGTGCAAACCATATTGCTTTCCATCAGAAGTTTGGGGCGTAATTGGCAAAAGCGTATTTTGTGCTAATGCCTGATTTGAACGAACCGAAGCATACTCTTGATACTCTGAATTTCCACGAGGTACTAACATATTAAAACTATCATTACCACCATCTAAAGCAATGCAAACCAAAGCTTTATAATTTGTGTTGGCTGAATTAACAAAAGTGGGCATATTATTAATAGCTGCTGCATTTAACAACCCCAAATTAGTAACACTCGATAAAAAAGAAGTTAATCCTAAACCAGCACAGCCCATAGTTCCTAAAAATTGGCGGCG
>JAHDDA010000073.1:0-1545 GCA_020629595.1 Chitinophagales bacterium | reverse complement strand
TTATAATCAGGAGAAATCATTACAAAATAAATTGAAACTTTGGTTAAAAATTCAGGTGTTAACCAACCACTCCAACCAAGTGCATTCATATCATTTATAGCCGTTACAATCGTACTTTTCGATTCATCAGACATTTGCCCATGACATAATATTAAATCTAACCTATCAATAAGCGCAGCCGTTCCTTGTGTTGTAAAAATATTTATTTCATCTGTTAAATCTAAACTTACCTCATCGTCTGCTCCTTGATAATATGAATAAGCCGAAGGTTCTGGATCTGTTGCATCGAAAGTACCTTGAATCCACATTGGGCTATCCCACATTGTTCTAGACTGAACGGCGTTGAAATAATTAATGCCTGTTGTAGAATCTAAAATTTGAAATTCAGGAGCAACTAAATTATTATCAGCTACAATTCCGTTTGGTGTATAACTAGGCACAAAAAAATTAAATACACTTGGCGAACGCAAAAATGCTTGTTTTTCATCTTGGTATCCCCAAATATCACGTAGCCAATATCTTTCTGAAATGTTTGAAGCATTAAACGCTTTGTTAATGTGAGAATACTTTATTAAAGGTTCTCTTAATTTTCCATTATTTATATCGTTTATCCAAGAACAATCTCTTGCTTCTGGGTCTAATAATATAGCTTTAATAACTGCTCTCAAATCGCCTCTTTCTCCATTTCCATTATTCTTAAATGCCATTGCCACTCTATTCACATAAGCAGGTGTTGGATTTGATTTTACTAAACGTTGTATTAATCTGTAAGAAATGAAAGGTGGTACATTTTCGTGATTAAACAAAATATCAATAGCAGTATTAATATCTTGCATTCCAGTTTGCCCAGCAGGAATTACATTATTTCCAACAATTGTTTTTACCCCTTGTTCGTGTTCATAGTCATAAACAGTCATTAAAGCTGTTGGACTATACAAAGCAAAGTACCAACCAAAATCTAAAGGTGTTCCAGCCATTTCAGGATAATATTCATAATCCCAATCTGAACCACTAACACCTGTAAATACTTTTGCTAATTCAGTAATATCATCATTATCATAAGTTGGAATAGGATTTCCATTTGCATCTAATTTTTGCGTGCCATCGTTGTTTAGTTCATATAATCCAATAGTAAATAACTGCATTATTTCACGAGCATAGTTCTCATCAGGTCGAATATTAGCTAAAGCATCTGTTTTGGGATTGTTAAAATGACTTAAGTATTCGCCCATTGCTGGGTGCATAGTTACATTATATAATAAATCTCTATAATTGCCAAATGCTCCATTGTATAATAAATCGTAATAACTTGATAATTTTCTGTAGTCTTCAATTTGAAAAGAAGATATAACTAAAATTTCGCTTAAAGCTAAAGCAATTCTTTGTCTTAAATAATCATTTTCGGTTATAACTTTTTGCCAATATGCTTGGTTTACCAATTCGGGTCCCCAGTATAAATCCAAACCAGTTCCATGCACTGCTTCAATTTCAGATTGATAGGTATTTTTAATGGTAGAAGCCATTGAATAAAAACTTGTACCAAAT
>JAHDDA010000072.1 GCA_020629595.1 Chitinophagales bacterium | reverse complement strand
TTCAAAATCAACACCTTCATACAACTCATCAATATTTACAACAACATTTATACTTTCCAAATTTATTAACTTATCTTCATCTGAGTAGGTTTTTATTTGCCAAATATGTTGCCCATCTTTTCTGGTAAAAACTTCTACTTTTTTTGCTTCGCTATCTACCAAAACGTACTCTTTCAGAGAAGCTATACTTCTATATAATGAAAATTTATCTAAACAATCATAGTTTCTTGTTGATTTTGATAAAACTTCTACAATTAAAGTTGGGTTAATTACAGAATTTTTATCTTGTTCTGAAATTTCTGGTTTCCCACAAATAACAGTCGTATCGGGTAAAACATAACTATTTTTCTTAGCAACGTGAACTTTTAAAGACTCACTGAAAGTTCTACATCCCTTACCATCAAGCTTATTTCCTAATGCTCTATTTACATTTGAAGTTATAAGACTATGATTTATTGTTCCACTAGCCATTGCTCTGATAAAACCATTCAAATATTCTACCCTTGTTTCAGAGGCTGCTAAAATTTCCATATACTCGGCTACGGTATAAATTTTCTTTTTGCTATCTAATTGTGCATTTCCCATACTGTAAATTTAAAGCAATTATTTATTTCCGATAGAGATTAGACTTTGAATGTAATATTGATTTACCACAAAGTACACAGAAAGATTATTGATAATTGCTATTATAAAAATTCAAGAATTAATAAACTTTCAAATTTCCACATTCTCAAATTCTTAATCCTTAAAGTTGTAACTTTGCACCGCTTTTTACCAAAGCTAAATTAAATGGATAGAAATACCTTAAATAATATACTGGCTTTTGTGTTGATTGGTGCATTATTAATTGCCATTAACTTTAATTCGCAACGAATACAAAAGGAGCAAGAAGTCAATAAACCACAACAAGCAGAAATTACTAATACCGAAGCTCAAAGCAGTGGTGAAACAAGCTCAACAGCTAATAATAATTCGGCTAATTTAGGTGGAAACTTAAATGCTAAACAAGGTGCAGGAAGCCAAGTTACTATTGAAAATGAGCAATTAGCCCTTACTTTCGATACAAAAGGAGCAAGAATTACCAAAGCTGAAGTAAAAAACTTTCAAACTTATAATAAAACGCCACTTTTACTTTTAGAAGGTGAACAAAATAAGTTTAACTACGAAATTCCTTTAAAATTAGAAGGTGCTTTGGGTTCGCAAATACTAAATACACAAGATTTTGTATTTGATGTAAAAAGCCAAACATCCGAAAGCATTGTTTTTAGTTTAGACCTTAATGGACAAGGAAAAGTTGAGCAAGAATACCGTTTTAATAAAGAGGCTTACACCATTGATTACGATTTTAGGCTACTTGATTTAGATGGCGAAATAAGTGATAACACTGCTATTAATTTGAATTGGGAAACCAATATGCGTCAGCAAGAAAAAAATGCTACAAATGAACGTGATGTTACTTCAATTTATTATCGTGAAAATGGCGAAAGTAACGGAACTTACTTAACTGAAGCAGGAAACCAAGCCATTGATTTATCGCAACAAGTTGATTGGGTTGCTTTTAAGCAAAAGTTTTTTAACCAAACTTTAGAACCAAAAGATGGTTTTACAAGTGCAAAGTTAACTACGGTAAATAATGAAAATCCTACGGCTGAACATATTAAAACATTAAAATCAGAAGCAGTATTTGGTTATAAAACAAGTTCCAATTTTTCGTATCCAATGAGTTGGTACATTGGACCAAACGATTACGATTTATTAAGAGCTAAAGCCAACGGCACAGAACGTATGATTGGCTTAGGTTGGGGAATTTTTGGTTTTGTAAACCGTTGGATGATTATTCCAATGTTTAATTTTTTAAGTGGTTTTATTAGCAATTATGGTTTGTTAATTCTTGTTTTAACGGTACTTATAAAATTAGTTTTATCGCCATTAACCTACCGTTCTTATGTTAGTATGGCAAAAATGCAGGTTTTAAAACCAGATATTGATAAGATCAAGCAAAAATTTCCAGACGATCCACAAAAGCAACAAGCCGAAACAATGAAATTGTATTCTAGTGCTGGAGCAAGTCCATTAAGTGGTTGCTTGCCCAATTTGTTGCAAATGCCTATTTTAATTGCAATGTATAACTTTTTCCCTGCAGCAATAGATTTACGTCAAGAATCTTTCCTTTGGGCAGAAGATTTATCAACCTACGATTCTATTTTAGACTTACCTTTTAACTTGCCATTATATGGCGGACACGTAAGTTTATTTGCTTTATTAAGTGGTTTGGGTATTTTATTATCGGTAAAAGTAAATTCACAAATGAGTGCTGGTGCCGATAACCCTGCAATGAAATATATGCCTTACATAATGCCTGTATTTTTGGTATTAATTTTCAACCGTTTTTCGGCGGCATTAACTTACTATTTCTTCTTATCTAATATTATAACTTTTGCTCAACAACAAGTTATTAAACGTTTCTTTATTGATGAAGATGCCATTAAAAAAGAAATGGAAGAAAACAAGAAAAAACCCAAAAAGAAAGGTTCTTTCCAAGAAAGATTGGAAGAAGCTATGCGAGCTCAACAAATGGCTCAACAGCAACGAAATAACAAATAGATTTTATAAGGTGTCGGGTTACAGGAGTCAGGAGTCGGGGTTTTCTGACTTCTGAAACCTCACAGCTGAAACCTGCAAAAAAATGTCTTTTTACTTAAAACTTGCTTTTTTAATATTTGCCAATTTACTGGTAAAACCAATTTATATTTTTGGTATTGAAATTCAGGTTTTAAACTTTGTTGGTGAAGAAATTTATGGACAATACATTTCTTTATTAAGCCTAACTATTATCTTCTCTACCATTTTAGATGGTGGTATTAATCACTTTCACAACCTTCGTATTTCTAAAAACCCAAATGATTTAGACCAGCGTTTTATTCCTACTTTAAAAGTAAAATTGGGTTTATCTTGGTTGTATTTTTTTGTGGTTATGTTGGCTGGCTTTGTTTTGGCTTACAATACACAACAGCTTCAAATATTAGCCATTATTCTCATTAATCAAATATTTATTTCGCTATTTACTTTCAATAGATTTACGCTTTCAGCACTTCAATATTTTAAATTAGATAGCTTGGCTTCGGTTTTAGACAAGCTGCTAATGATTTTCATTATTGGAGGTTTTATGTATTTAGATGCTCAAAATTTTTCTATTTATAAATACATTTGGGGACAAACTATTGCCTTTTTAATTACCATTATTATTACCACTTTTTTTGTTTTATACAAAAACCAATATATTCAAAAATTACGCTACAAAGTTGCCTGGTACGAATATAAACAAATCTTAAAATCGAGCATTCCTTATGCACTTTTGGCGGTTTTAATTGGTATTTACACCCGCTCCGATGCCGTAATGTTGGAAAGAATGTTAAGCGACAATGGTTTTCAAGCGGGTGTTTATGGGGCAGGCTTTAGATTATTAGAAGCTATTAGTCAATTTGCGATGCTTATTAGTTTTTGGTTGGTTTCGGTATATGCTAAGTTATTTGAAGAAAAAAATATTAGAAAAATAAAATCCTTGACTTTTCAAATCGCAGGAATAAGTTTTTTGGGTTCAATTGCCATTGCTTTGGTTTCGTGGTTTTGGCAAATGCCTATAATGGAAATTTGCTACACCGAAGCTACAAAAGAATATGGTTTGGTATTCGGTTGGTTAATGCTTTCATTGCCAAGTAAAGTTTTGTTATACATAATTGGCACTTTACTTACTGCTGCAGAAAAAATAAAACTATTGAATATTATAGCCTTAGTTGGGGCTTTTTTCAATCTTGTTTTAAATTTTTATTTAATCCCTCAATACGGAGCTTGGGCGGCAGCCGTTACCACCTTATTTACACAATCTTTGGTTGTAGGCGTGCAATGTGTTTTTGCGTTTCGTTTGTTGAATAAGGAAAATCAAGTTTGAAGTGTCAGAAACTCAAAACTAAGTTAGTATTCAAGTTCCAGTCCCAATTCATTTCTCAAAGTTTCAATATTCGGATTTTTTTCAGCCATTTGTTTAAACTTATCCTCTAAAGTGTAAGCTTTTTTAGGTTTATTGCTTTCTTCAGGTTTTACATACGCAACATTGTATTGCAACTCAACTCCATCAAAATCTTCTTTCAAACCTTCAATAAAACGTTTTAACTCAGTTTTTAATTCGGCTTCATTAAAGGTAGAATTGGTAATAGTTGAAAACACTTTTTCATTTAAGGTAAATTCGTGTTCAAACAACATTCCTTTTATTCTTGGCGACTCATTTTTACCAACAAAATCATTCCAAAGTTTAGCAATATTTTGCTGGGTATATTCTAAAATCGGTTTTACTTTTTCGGCTAAATCTTCTTTTATATTTTTACTTATCGAATCAAGCGAGCCACCCAATTTCATATTTTCACCTCCACTTCCTGTTTTAAAAGCAAACTTATTGGTTTTGGGCTTTTCAATAGCTGGTTTTGTTTCTTCAACAATAGGTGCTTGTTGAATTTTAACTTCTGGTTTTGGTGTATTTATTGGCTGTTGTATTGGTGGCTTAGGCGTTGGTACTTGTTGTACTGTTTGTTGAATATTTTGAGTTTGTGTTTGATTTGATGTTAGTGCTGGTGCTTCAATTTTTTTTTTACTTAAATCAACAGCTTGGTTTACAAAACACATTTTCAACAATGCCAATTCAATTTGTAATCTTTTATTTGAAGCATCTCTATACGACAATGCACATTCGTTGGCTAAATTTAAACAACTTAATACAAAACCTGTGCTTAGTGCTTGTGCTTGTTGTTGGTATTTTGCTTTCCAATTTTCACTAACCTCTAAAATTGAAACTGTATTGGGTGCTTTTGCCATTAGTAGGTTTCGTAAATGGCTAGAAAGTCCGTTTATAAATTCTGCACCATCAAAACCATTTCTTAAAATTTCGTCTAAAGTTAGCATTAAAGCCGAACGATCTTGCAACTGAATATTATCGGTTATTTTAAAGAAATATTCATAATCTAAAACGTTCAAATTTTCTAAAACCGATTGATAAGTAATTTCGCCATTGGCAAAACTGCTCATTCTATCGTAAATAGAAAGGGCATCACGCAAACCACCATCGGCTTTTTGGGCAATTATGTGTAAGGCTTCAGCATCGGCGTCAATTTTTTCTTCTTTGGCTATGTACGCCAAATGCTCAACAATATCTTGGTTTTTTATTCGCTGAAAATCGAAAACTTGACAACGTGAAATAATAGTTGGTAAGAGTTTATGTTTTTCGGTAGTTGCTAAAATAAAAATGGCATAAGTTGGTGGTTCTTCTAGTGTTTTAAGAAAAGCATTGAAAGCCGCCAAAGAAAGCATATGCACCTCATCTATAATGTAAACTTTGTACTTTCCAGTTTGCGGGGCAAAACGTACTTGCTCAATTAATTGTCTTATATCTTCAACACTATTGTTTGAAGCAGCGTCTAATTCAAAAATATTGAAACTTGCATTTTCGTTAAATGAAGTACAAGAATTACATTTATTACAAGGCTCAAAATCTTCCGATTTATTTTCGCAATTTAAAACCTTTGCTAAAATTCTGGCACAAGTAGTTTTGCCAACACCACGAGGTCCACAAAACAAAAACGATTGTGCTACCTGTTCATTTTTCAATGAATTTTTTATGGTGGTGGTAATGTGTTGTTGTCCTACAACTTCGGTAAATTTTGTAGGTCTATATTTTCTTGCTGAAACTAAGTATTGTGCCATTGTGGGTGCAATTTACAAAATGTTTGTGAAAATTGAAATAGGATAAATAAAAAACGAGTCCACAATTTTGTAAACTCGTTTAAATTTTCATAAATTTTGTAAACGTAGCAATGCTACATTTCTACAATATGTTTGTTAGTAAATCTTAGAAAATCTACGAGTTTCTAATAAATTACCATTCAAATCTTCTAATACAATTAAATACATTCCTTGAATTAAATCAGAAGTATCAATAATATCTTGATTATCAGCTGTATTTAAAGATTTAACTTCTTTACCTACCAAGTTATAAATAGCTATTTTTTCAACTTCTGGATAATGCTCTAATTCAATATTCATTACATCTACCACTGGATTTGGATAAAAGTTGAACTTAGGTTCAACCTGTGTTAATGTAATTCCTGTTGTTGGGTCAGCGGTTGCCATAAATGTAGTCGTCGCACTAATTGTTGGGTCAACAGCATCTGTAAAAGTTAAGGTTGCATAACCTGTTCCTTCCACCCCGTTTGGTTTAAATTGCATTTTTGTGTCAATAACACCATCTGGTGATAACTCCACAGGTAAAACTGATTCTTGAGTTGCCCAGCAAGCATCATCAGTACACATAGCAAATGTCCACTCTTCTGGAAAATCATAAGTAGCATACACCCAGTTTAAATCTAAAGATTTTGTAGCATCTGCTAAAGTTAAATAATTGTGTACATCTATAGATGCCATATCAATTGTGCCTGCTCCTTCAACCTCCTCAAACTCAAAATTTAAAGTTTGGGCATTGACAAACACAACACTCAATAATAAAAATATATAAGTAGTAATTATTTTTTTCATATTGTATCTTTTATCAATTCAAACAATGAGTATAAAATTATTATTATTTTGAACAACTTCAATTAATATTCTACTAAAATTGTTCCTAATTTGATTAATTTAATAGTTATTTTTAAAATTTAACCTTTTATTACGTTTATTATACTCATAACAATACCTTATAGTTACAAGTAATTCTTTAAAAGTGTTCTTACAATAATAATTATTTCTGCAATTTATTGACTTAGAACTGAACTAAAAGTAATCAAAAATGCATTTTGTAGGACAAAAATTGTTAATATTTGTTTAGATTTTACACTCTTTATGCATTTGTAATTCAATATCAATAAAATTTTGTCTCAACATTATTAAATTAGTATTTTGAATTTTAAAAATTATCATTTTTTACAAATATTTTATTCTAAAAATTAAATTTTTCCTAATGAAAAAAGTTTTACAAAGTTTTTTATTCTTATTAATGGTTTGTGGTACTGTAGCTTTAAATGCACAATTAGCCAATAATACTGTTGCTCCAGACTTCACTCTTACCGATATCAATGGTAATGAACACAACCTATACTCTTATTTAGATGATGGGAAATCAGTTATTTTAGATTTTTCTGCCACTTGGTGTCCTCCTTGTTGGAGTTATCACACTTCTGGCGAGTTTGAAACCTTATGGGAAGAACACGGACCAGATGGTGCTGATGATGTAATGATTTTAATGATTGAAGCTGACTTAACGACAAATTCGGCAGACTTAAATGGCAACACCTCGGCTACAATGGGTGATTGGGTTACAGGAACTCCTTATCCAATTATTGATTTAACTGGAGCAGATGGTGCAGTATCAGATGCTTATAATGTTTCTTATTTCCCTACAATTTACTTTGTTGGTCCTAATCGTTTAATTCAAGAAACTGCACAAGTTCCTTCATCAACTTTTATTAACTTAGTTGAAAGTGCTTTACCACCTGCTTCTGGACAAAACAACTTAGCAATTGCTAACTACACTGGCGAAACTTTTTATTGTGAGTCTTTAAACGCATCTTTAAGTTTCCAAAACTTAGGTTTAGATAACTTAACTTCTGCAACTTTTGTTGCTACCGATGCTGATGGTAATGAAGTAGCAACTAAAGAATGGACTGGTAACGTTGAACCTTATGGTATTGGAACAGTTGATTTTGACCCAATCTCTATTGAAGGTTCTGTTGCAGATTTAACGTTTGAAGCTACAATGCCTAATGGGCAATCTGATGAAGATCCAACTGCTAATACAACAGCTATTGTTATTGAACGTCCTACAACTGAAACTGAAGAAATTACAATTACGATTCGTACAGATGATTATGGTTACGAAACTTACTGGGCTTTAATAAACGAGGCTGGCGATATTGTTGTAGATGGAGGAAACTCTGCTGTAGGTTTAAACGGTGGTGGTTTACAAGCACAAAGTCCAGGTGGTTATGGCAATAACGAAACTATTACTGAAACTGTAGTGGTAGATGCTAATGCCTGCTATGAATTTAAAATTGTTGATGATTGGGGTGATGGAATTTGTTGTGCTTACGGTAGTGGTTTTTACTCAATAGAAGGAGGTGATGGTGCAACAATCCTAGAAGGTGGCGAGTTTGGTGCAAATGATGACAAAGGATTCCGTAACTCTGCTGCTCCTTTAGTAGCTGCTTTTGTAACTGAAGTTTCAGATATGACTGTTTCTGTTACCAATCAATCTTCAGACAATGCTGAATCTTACTTATGGAACTTTGGTGATGGAACTCCTGAAGCATACTCACAAGAAATGACTCCAGCACCTTATACATACTCTGAAGCTGGTACTTACACCGTTTCTTTAACTGTTTCTAATTCTTCTGGTGAAGCTACTTATACTGAAGAAGTAATGGCAAGTTGGCCAGTTTCTGTAAATGAAATTGAAGGATTAACGGGTATCAATGTTTTCCCAGTTCCTGCATCAAACGAAGTAAATATTGCTTATGATTTAGAGGCGGCAAAAACTTTAAATGTTACTATTGTAAATGCTTTAGGACAAACCGTTAAGCAGTTATCTGAAGTAGCTACTTTAGGTTCTAACCAAATTACTGTAAACACTACTGACTTTGCAAATGGCGTTTATTTTGTAAACTTTGAGTCTAATGGTCAAATTAGTTCACAAAGATTTACCGTATTGAAATAATCCTATTTCTTTACTTTTAAAAACTGATTAAAAGTTTTCAAAAGGCAAATTGCTTAGGCAATTTGCCTTTTTTTATTGTATAAATTGTACTTGGTCTAGTTTTTGGTATCCTAAAATCATACAAAATGAGACTAAAAATTAGACTTGATATGAAAAAGCATTACATTTTCGTACTTTTTACTTTACTACTTTGTTCAGATTTTTATACTAATGCACAAACAACTCGTAAAATTTTATTAGAAGAATTTACAGGAACTTGGTGTGGTTTATGCCCACAAGGTTTTGTGTTTATGGATTCAATAAAAAATAATTTTGATAATATTATTGGTGTAGCTATTCATCAAGGAGATCCAATGACTTTTCCTGCAGGCGATGATGTAGGAAGCGAATATACAGGTGGTGGTGTACCTGCTTTTTTAATTGATAGATATTTATTTGCCGATTACAACTTTGTTTCTATTGGTCCTGATTATTCTTTACTTTCCGAAAAAGTAGAAGAAAGACAAGGTATGGAATCAAATGTTGGTGTAAGTATTACAGAAGTTGTGTTTGATGAATCTACGAATATGGCAAATGTTAAACTTAGGGCAGATTTTTATGGTGATATGCCAAATAAAGATTTGCGATTCAATTTATACGTAGTTGAAGATAATGTACAATCAAATGAACCTGGTTATAACCAAAGTAATTTTTTTGTAGGAATAGAGGATCATCCTTTTGCTAATGAAGCTGGAAATATAGCTAACTTTAATCACCGTTATGTTGTGCGTTCAATGGCTGGTGGTGCTTGGGGTGCTGTAAATAGTATAGCTTCTTCCGATGTAAAGAGTGGTGATAGTTTTGTTTTTTCATTCAATGTACCTTTAGCTTCAGTTTGGAAAAAAGAAGACCTTTCATTTGTAGCTTTAGTACAACAATACAATGAAGATAATGCTGAAAGAGAGATTTTAAACGCTGAAGAAATCAGCTTTGTCGCCGCTACTACTCCACAAACAAATACCAATACATCAACTTTACAAAAAAATGATTTTGAGATATTATCTGTTTATCCAGTTCCTATTTCAAACAATACAAAAATTGAAGTAAACTTAAATAAAACGCAAAAAGTAAAGGTTTATATAGTTGATGAAAACTTTAGAAAAGTGGCTAATTTAAGAAACGAATGGATGAATAAAGGTATGCACACCATAAACTGGGACACACAAGA
>JAHDDA010000071.1:5591-10110 GCA_020629595.1 Chitinophagales bacterium | reverse complement strand
GGCGATGTAGTTAAAATGCACAGTGGTTCTACGGTAGAAGTAATGAACACCGATGCTGAAGGACGAATGTTACTTGCTGATGCACTTTCTTTTGCAAAACAATACGATCCAGAATTGGTTATTGATTTAGCAACCTTAACAGGTTCGGCAGTTAGAGCAATTGGCGACCAAGCAAGTTGTTTAATGGGAACTGCCAACGATACGGTAAAAGCATCATTAAAACAAAGTGGTTTTTCTACCCACGAAAGAGTAGTAGAGTTTCCGCTTTGGAAAGAATATGGCGATATGCTAAAATCGGATATTGCTGACTTAAAAAACTTGGGTGGACCAACAGCAGGGCAAATAACTGCAGCAAAATTTTTAGAACACTTTACCAATTTTGATTGGATACATTTAGATATTGCAGGACCAGCTTGGTTACACTCAAAAAGAGGCTACGAAACTAAAGGTGGCACAGGAGTTGGCGTTCGTTTATTATATCATTTCCTAAAAAAACGTAGTGAGGAATAAAACTCTTTAGTGATTAGTTGTTAGTTCCTGACACCTCAAACCTAAATCCTGAGAAATATGAAAATAGGAATAAGCATAGGCGATTTAAATGGCATTGGAGGAGAAATAATTTTGAAAACCTTTGCCGATGATAGAATGTACAAACATTGCACACCTATTGTTTTTGGTTCAGAAAAAGCATTAAAAAGACATGCTGAGTTATTGGAATTATCAACCAACAACTTTAAAACCATAAATAATATTGAAGAAGCCCAAGAAGGAAAACTCAATATATTTAATTGTTGGCAAGAAAATATTTCAATAAACTTAGGAAAAGAAGATAAAGCATTAGGAAAATATGCCCTTAAAGCATTAGATGAAGTAGCAAAGGCTGCAATTGACAAAAAAATTGATGCAATTGTTACAGCTCCTGTTTCTAAAGAACTAATAAACACGCCAGAGCAAAAATTTGTAGGGCAAACAGAGTTTTTTACACAAAAGTCTGGTGCTTCTGAAAGCCTAATGCTTATGGCAAGCGAAAGTCTGAAGGTTGGCTTAGTAACCAATCATCTTCCAGTAGCTGAAGTGGCAAAAGCCATAAATAAAAATGGAATTATTCGTAAACTATTAACCTTAAACAAAGGCTTAAAAACGGCTTATGGTATTGAAAAACCTAAAATAGCTGTTTTATCACTAAATCCTCATGCCGGTGATGGTGGCTTAATTGGTAATGAAGAAAAAGAGATTATACTTCCTGCACTAAACGAAGCAAAAAAAGAAGGAGTTTTGGCGATTGGACCTTATCCAGCCGATGCTTTTTTTGGAAATGGAAACCACAAAAACTTCGATGCCGTTTTAGCTATGTTCCACGATCAAGGACTTGTTCCTTTTAAAGCACTTTCATTTGGCAACGGAACAAATGTAACTTTGGGTTTACCAATCGTTCGCACCTCTCCAGACCACGGACCAGCTTTTGACATTGCAGGTAAAAATATGGCTAACTTTAATTCGTTACGTCAGGCAATTTTTACAGCTACCGATATAGCAAGACATAGAAATACTTTTAAAGAAATTCATAAAAACCCTATTAAAAAACTCTCAATTGATGATTTAAAAAAACTACAAAAAGAAGACAGTAGGTACTAGTTAGGTATACATTTTAAGGAAATTTTAGATTAAATATCTTTAGGTGCTCTTGTATGATTTATGTCCGCTTGAAAACCATTTTAATAACTTCTCCTAATAAATCGTATTATTTTCTGTTGTAAAGTAACCTTTAATCTCATATTTACGTTTTAGCAGTTATGGTTGGTGTAATTATTGTTGCAACAATTAAAAAACAACTACTTTGAATATCTATTAATAAAAAAGATATTCTGTACTAAAACCTTTAAATATGAAAAAGATTACTTTTTTCTTTCTCTTCATATTTTCAATGAACATACACGCTCAAAATGTTTGTGAAAATGAAGATTTTTATACCATCAAACTAAAGGCATATTTTGAAGGATTTTGGAATGGAAGTAATATGCCCAATACTTACATAGATAAAAATGTCTTACCTTTTATGCAACCATACCAAGAAACTATATATGGCTATGTTGGCGTAGAAACAATTCAAACTGCCGATACAGATAATGTGGTAGATTGGGCTATAGTTTGTATTAGAGATAAAACACAACAAGTAATTTCACAACGTGGGTTGCTAATAATGTCTGATGGTAGATTAGTTACTTACTTAGGAGATGAATGTATAAAGTTTTTTGATGTAGAAAAAACAGGTTCATATTTTATTTCAGTTCATCATCTTGGGCATTTGGGGGTAATGAGTTCTATAAAAGTAGCAGATGGTGAAGAATTTGATTTTTCTAATTCAGTAGAAAAAGTTATGGGAGAACAGCAACTAAACTATGATAAAGGAAAATATGTAATTCCTGTGGGAGATTTTAATGGAGATCAAATAATTAATAATTTAGATTATAATGAATGGGCAAACCAAAATACAGCTGTAAACCAATATTTGTTTCACGATGCTGACGGAAATGCCATAATAAATAACTTAGATTATAATTTTTGGACAAAAAATCGAAGTAAAATTGGATATGAGAGAGCAAAGTTGACAAAAAAAGATTGTCCTTATTGTCAAGATTATGAATATATAGAGCCTTGATTTTTAGCAAGAAAGATAAAGATAACGAAGTGCCAGCACTATTTATTAGTGTCTGGCATTTATTTTTTATAAAAAAGCTGTAAAAAAAATGGAAACACACTTGTTTCTTAAATATTGATAATAGTATATTTGCAGCGGAGAAATGGCAGAGCGGTTGAATGCACCAGTCTTGAAAACTGGCATACCGAGAGGTATCGGGGGTTCGAATCCCTCTTTCTCCGCCAGAGCCTGTAAGTTCTTGAATATCAATAGCTTACAGGCTTTTTTAGTTCAATTACTCAAAAAATAAAATTACAATGTTGGTTATTGGAATTGCTGGTGGTTCAGGTTGTGGTAAATCTACCTTTGTTCGCAATATAATGGAACAACTACCACCAGAAAATGTAGCACTTATTTCACAAGATAATTACTATAATGATAATAGCCATTTACCATTAGAAGAAAGACATCAGCTCAACTTTGATCACCCAAACGCAATTGATTTTAAATTGTTGGTTGAACAACTTAGCATACTAAAACAAGGCAAATCAATTGAAATGCCCGAATATTCTTACCTTACTTGTACAAGAGCTGAAGAAACTGTAACTGTTGAGCCAAAACCAATAATTATTGTTGAAGGAATGATGTCTTTAGTTCAAGAAAAGTTAAGAAAACTTTTTGATATTTCAATTTTTATTGATGTTGATGATGATGAACGTTTAATAAGATGTATTCAACGTGATATTGCTGAACGAGGACGAGATGTAGAAGCTGTAATTGAACGTTATCAACGTACTGTAAAGCCAATGCATTTGGCATTTATTGCTCCTTCAAAATACCACGCCGATGTAATTGTGCCTTTAGGTGGACAAAATGAAGCGGCAAAAAATATGATTGTTAAAATGATTCTTCAAAAATTGATTGATGAATCGGAAAACTCGTGATTTTTTCAATAAATTTTTAACTATAAACACGTAGCGGTGCTACGTTTCTACACAAATTGAATAAGATGAAAAACGTAAGCGTAATTGGTGCTGGAACAATGGGCAACGGAATTGCCCACGTATTTGCACAAAAAGGCTATTCGGTAAACTTAGTAGATATTAGCCAAGAAAGATTAGATTTGGCTATTACTACAATTACCAAAAACTTAGATCGTCAATTAAAAAAAGAACGCATAACTGAAGAGGATAAAAATGCTACTTTAGCTAATCTTTCAACACATACAAATTTAGCAGAAGCGATAAAAGATGCTGATTTAGTAGTTGAAGCTGCTACCGAAAATATTGATTTAAAGCTTAAAATATTTGCCGATTTAGATGCAAATGCTCCTGAAAAAACAATTTTAGCTTCAAATACTTCTTCTATTTCTATAACAAAAATTGCATCTGTTACCAACAGACCAGAAAAGGTTATTGGAATGCACTTTATGAACCCAGTTCCTGTAATGAAATTGGTAGAAGTGATTAGAGGTTATGCTACTTCTGATGAAGTAACTGAGCAAATTATGGAAATGTCGAAAAACTTAGGTAAAATTCCTACCGAAGTAAACGATTATCCTGGTTTTGTTGCCAACCGTATTTTAATGCCAATGATAAACGAAGCCATTATTACTTTACACGAAGGCGTAGCTGGTGTAGAAGAAATTGATACTGTTATGAAATTGGGAATGGCTCATCCAATGGGTCCTTTATTTTTAGCCGATTTTATTGGTTTAGATGTTTGTCTTTCTATTTTAAATGTTATGAAAGATGGCTTAGGAAATCAAAAATATGCTCCTTGTCCGCTTTTAGTAAATATGGTAACTGCTGGTAAATTAGGGCGTAAAACAGGCGAAGGTTTTTATAAATATACCAAAGGTTCAAAAGAAGTAGAATTAGC
>JAHDDA010000071.1:3103-5491 GCA_020629595.1 Chitinophagales bacterium | reverse complement strand
TTTAAAAAGTACAGAAAAAATTTAATAAGCTCTGTTACTCATTATCCTTTTTCCCTTAACAATTATCAATTAATAGGTATTTTTGCACTCGCAATTCTTGCAGAAAACCTAACAAACGCTAATGTGGCACAATTTAGCCAAATTTGTTCTTAAATTTCGCTGGTATTTAACAGCTTTAATTTTATTGATTACTGTTTTTATGGCATTTGAAGCCACTAAAATAGAAATGGTATATGATTTTCCTAAAATTATACCCGAAGATCACCCAGAACATATAGCTTATAATAATTTTAAAGCCCAATACGGCGAAGATGGAAATTTATTGGTTATTGGTATTGAAACCGATAAACTATTTGAATTAGATTTTTTCAACGATTGGCAAAAGTTGGGTAATGAATTTATGGAAGAAGAACACGTTAAAGCAGTGCTTTCTATTCCAAAAGTGGTAGAAATTTCCAAAGACACCAGCAGTAAAAGTTTTAAGCCACTAAATATTTTTCCAGAAAAAATAAGTACACAAGCTCAACTTGATAAACATAAACAACAATTTTTAGATCTGCCTTTTTACGATGGAATTTTATATAATTCCAAAACACAAGCAACATTTATGGCACTTACCATAGATGAAACCATTTTAGATGGTGCTGAAAGAATTGAATTGGTTCAACAATTAGAAGCCAAAACAAAATGGTTATCCCAAAAACATAATATAGAACTTAAATTTTCAGGACTTCCGTACATTAGAACCTATAAAGTAATTAAAACTTCTAGCGAAATTGTTACCTTTTTGGCACTTTCAGCTTTATTAATTGCGGTAGTTTTAAGTCTGTTATTCCGTTCTATTTATCCTGTTGTATTTCCACTTTTTGTTGTTGGAATTGGGGTAATTTGGTCCTTGGGAACGATACATTTATTGGGATATAGAATTACCATTCTTACAGGTTTAATTCCTTCGTTAATGGTGGTAATAGGTGTGCCAAATTGTGTTTATTTTATCAATACTTACCAAGCATTTTTTAGAAAAAGTGGCAATAAAATGCAGGCTTTAGAAGCAAGTTTGGCAAAAATTGGTCAAATTACATTTTTTGCCAACCTAACAACAGCTATTGGGTTTGGCGTTTTTGCCTTTATGGAAAGCAGCCTTTTGTATAGCTTTGGGCAAGTAGCAGGTTTAAATATTGCGGCTACTTATTTTATTTCAATGGTGCTAATTCCTACGGTTTTTAGTGTGTTGCCAGCACCAAAAGAAAGTCAATTAAAACACCTCGATTTTACTTTTTTCGATGGATTTTTGAATTGGGTAAGCTCACTTTCAGAAAAACCAATGAAAGTTTTAAGCACTTTAGGCGTAATGGTTGTATTAGCAATTCCTGGTTTATCATTTATAGAAGCTCAAGGCTTTTTATTCGATGATGTGCCTGCCAATGCTAAACCTGCTATGGATTTGCGTTGGTTTGAAAAGCAATTTGGTGGCGTTATGCCTATTGATATTTTAATTGATACCAAGAAAAAAACAGGAGCAATCAAAGGTGGAAACCTGAAAAAAGCCAATAGATTGCAAAAAGTATTGGCAGAAAATGAAAATTTTAGTAAACCACTTTCATTGGTTGAAGGATTGAAGTTTGCCAATCAGGCATTTTACAAAGGAAACCCTAAATTTTACGATTTACCAAGCAGTCAAGAACGAGGTTTTGTATTGCAATATCTTAAAAACTCTGGCGGCGAAGGCGATCAAGTACAGGTTTTAAATCGATTAACCGATTCTACACAACAAACCATTAGAATTTCGGCACAAATGGCAGATATTGGCTCTAAGGCTTTTCCTATTTTAAAAGATTCATTACAACCTAAAATAGAAAAGATTTTTAATCCCGAAAAGTATGATATTACCATTACAGGAACAAGTTCAATTGCTTATGCAGGTTATAATTATTTAATTCAAAGCCTTTTAAGTAGCGTGGCATTTGCCTTTTTGCTTATTGCGTTTATCATTGGTTATCTGTTCCGTTCTGCCCGAATGTTGTTGATTGCCTTAATTCCAAACTTTATTCCATTGTTGGTAACAGCATCAATTATGGGTTGGTCAAATATATTTTTGAAACCTTCAACAGTACTTATTTTTAGTGTTGCTTTTGGTATTTCGGTAGATTTTACTATTCACTTTTTGGCTAAATTACGCCAAGAAGTAGAAAACGGAAAAACTACTCAAGAAGCAGTAAAAACCACCATTAAAGAAACGGGCTTTAGTATGGTCTATACGGCAATTATTTTATTTTGTGGATTTATTGTTTTTGCTTTTTCCGAATTTCAAGGAACGTTTTATTTAGGGATTTTAACTTCGGTAACTTTGGGTGTTTCTTTGTTTACCAATTTAATTGTTTTGCCATC
>JAHDDA010000071.1:0-3003 GCA_020629595.1 Chitinophagales bacterium | reverse complement strand
ATCAAATTAAATCATTCCAACAATTTAAAAATATCATTTACTGAAATATTGAAACCTTCAATTACTTCATTAGCAGAACAAATACCATCATTTTCAACTACCTCAACCACATTTTCTAAACGGAAAATAACGACATTTTGAACGGCAGGTGTTATAATCCACATTACTTTAACACCAGCTTTTAAATAATCTTCTCGTTTGTGCATATAATAATTCCAAGCATCATTTTCTGAAACAATTTCTATCACAAACTCGGGAACATCTTTTTCTCCTTCAAAGGTGTTATTTAATTGCTCATTGGTATAAAAAGCCATATCTGGTCTTCTTCTGTTTCCATTAAAAAAGTTATCACCTTCAGAAATTAATTCTCCTAATATCTCTTTTTTAGCATTTAGCTTATAAAAAAAACGTTGAATATTTCTTATAATTAAGTATTGTTGTCTATTCATATCTCTATAAGTTTTCAAAGCTCTTCCATCAACCCACTCGTAATAAAACTCATCTTCAACTTGGTTGTATGTTTTTTCAAACACTTCAAGCGAAATTGGGTTTTCATCGTGAAAATGGTTGTTCACTTCTTTGCCTTCTTCTATAAAATCAATAATTGCCATACATTGATATTTAGTTTATTCAAATTTAAGGTAAAAATTGTTACTGGTATTTTTCAAATTATTTCAAAAATATACAAACAATATGCAATTGGAATAAGGGTAAACAACAACCAAATTAGACAAGTGAAAAATTTTGATAACTTAGACATATCTTGCTTTATAAACTCGCCCGAAATAGATTTTATAATGGTATTTATTTCTGTTTCAATACTCTTGCTTCCCCTTGTATTTATTAATTCATCATTGAACTGCCCATAATTTTTTATCACTGTTTTTCTAATAAAAGAAAATTCATTCTCACTCATTTTTTCTATTGGTTGTTTGTAATTTATGTTTTCTTTTTCTAATACGCTTTTTACTTTTCTTTCGGTAAATAAATGATACAATCTTAATAATAAAAATACAGGAATAATGAGTAAAATATATGAGTCTAAATAGTAGGAAATACCAATCATTATTGAAATTGATAAAACAAGAAAGGTGATTTGAAAAGTATCTTTTTTCCCAAAAAACAAGGTTTCTACTAAGTTACCGCCATCTAATGGTTTTATAGGTAGTAGGTTAAAAACATTGATGACAATAAATAACATACCAATAGTTTCTAAATTATAATTACTGATATTCCATAATTCTAAAATTATTAAAATACCACCAATAATAATTCCTGGAATGGGACCAGCCAATAAAACAATTGAGCGTTGCCATTGCGAAATTTCGGTTTTTGTTCCTGTTACCATTGCACCTAATAATGGAATAAAAAACATTTGTACATCATTGTATTTATAGGCTTTCATTGCCATGTAATGCCCCAATTCGTGAATAAACAATACCACAACTAAGATTAAGATAAACTTTATTTCCCAATCGAAGAAAAAGTAAAATGCCGCTACAAATAATGCAACACTTATCAATGTTCGTGCTATTGAATTTAGTTTTTGAGCAATATTATTGGGAGATTTGGCATAATTATCTTCAGGTTTTGTTGAGTTCGATTCTTCCATTTTTACCAATTATTCTGCTTAAATAACGAGTTGGTATGATAAAATATTGATAAGACTCATATAATTTTAATTAATCAATAATATTTTCTTTTAGTTGCTCAATTAGCTTGTCTGTTAGGGCAACTTTTTTAAAGCTAACAATTCCTTTTATATCATTTTTTGTAAAGTCTTCATTTTGGGGTTGAAAAACAAAGGAAATATCTCTTTTGTTGTTATCTAATTCTGTAATATTAATATCTAATAGTTCACTTATTGGATATTTTTGAAAGGAGTTGTTGTTTATTTTAAAAATAATTTTATTGGTAAATCCATAAATTATAGATGCTTCTTGTAGTAATTTA
Source organism: Chitinophagales bacterium (assembly GCA_020629595.1). GTDB lineage: Bacteria > Bacteroidota > Bacteroidia > Chitinophagales > UBA2359 > JAHDDA01. The sequence goes on along the minus strand of JAHDDA010000071.1, from coordinate 1,050 downwards.
TTGGTTTTTTCGTGAAAATGATAAGCACCTAGCAGCATAAAAAGGGTAAAAATTATAAAATCGGTTGTTTTTAAATAATTTGCAGCACCAATACCAATGAGTATTAAAATAATCCAAATCCAAAATAAAACTCCTTTAATATTTTGTTGTTTAAAAGCATTGAAATAGGTTATTTTTTCACTTTTTTGTTCAAACCAAATCAAATTTTCTTCGTTTAGTTTCTCCTGAATTTGTTGTTTGGTCATATTTGTATTATTTAAAAGTTTTATTTACAAAAATATGGTTTACTAAAAAATCTTTTCGAAAGTTTCACAAATAAGCACCATATCTTCACTTGGTTTTTCATTGTATTGTTGTAGTTCTTTGGTAAAAAAATCCCAATGAACTCTTTTCCAATAGGCTAAAGATAAATCACCCTCTCCTTCAGTTTCTGCCCACTTTTTATCAATTTCTGAAAATTTTTTAGGCTCAATTTGTGTAGTTTTAATAATACAAACTGCATTTTTATCCCAATCGGTTATAATCCACAAATCACCAATTTTAGGAATAGAAGTGTTACTTTTTTCATAACTAATTAATGCACCACAAGTTCCAATTTTTTTACCTTCTACAACCAATTTTGCACACTCATTAGCATCTTTTTCATTATTGCAAAAATGATCAACCGCAGGCATTGGTTCATTAGCATATTCAGGAAATTCTTTAATGAATTTATCCCAAAGTTGTTTCGGTGTTTGTTTCATTTATTTAAATTTTATCTAAAGCCCTGTTTAAATTTGGAAGACAAATTATAGTCATTACAGCTAAAAACAAAGGTACAAAAAATAAGGCATCGAAATCATAAACACCTTTTATCCATCTTAATTCAAGCGTGTAAAGCAAACTTATGATTGTTAATTTAATCAAATTTGATAGCTTTACTTCAAATAGGTTTCTTATTATAAAATACATACCAAAAACTGGTGTAAGAAGATATGTATTGATTAAGTTCATTAGTAAAAAGTTACTTACAAAACTATGTGAATCATTGATTAATGATGTGCCTGCACT
>JAHDDA010000070.1:5611-10252 GCA_020629595.1 Chitinophagales bacterium | reverse complement strand
ATAAAATTTTGGCTTCAATGGAAATGGAATTGGTAGCAAAAACCGATGAAAGCACGACTGTAAAAATTCCAACAAACAAAGTTGATGTTTTGCGTGAAATTGATTTGATTGAAGAAATTTTACGTATTTATGGTTTCAATAATATTCCAATTCCGAATATGGTAAATAGTGCTTTGGCAAAAAGCCCTGCTATTGATAAAGCGAAATTGCAAAACCAAGTTTCTGATTATTTAGTTGCCAATGGTTTTAGCGAAGCAATGGCAAATTCTATTTCCAATTCTAAATATTACGAAAACGATGAGGCGGTTGTGCCTCTGTTAAATTCGCTTTCTTCGGAATTAGATGTACTTAGAAAAAATATGCTTTTCTCTGGTTTGAATGCCATTGAACTAAACCAAAATCAAAGCAATCACGACCTTAAATTTTTCGAGTTTGGAAAAACTTACGAGAAGAATGAAAACGGTGGATACAAAGAAAGTGAGTATCTGAGCATTTTTATTGTAGGAAACAAACAAGCTGAAACTTGGCAGTCGAAAACGGAAAATACTGATTTCTTCGATTTGAAAAAAACGGTTGTGAACGTAATTAAGCGTTTAGGAGCTGACAAAGGTTTAGTTGCCGAGCAAATTAAAGACGAAGAATTAGTTTACGGTTTACAAATGGGCTTACCACGCAATGCTCCAATTTTAAAAATGGGACGCATAAGCGGTAAACTTCAGAAGCAATTTGGCATAAAAGCCACTACCGAAATTTATTATGCTTTAATTAATTGGAAAACGACTTTAAAGCGTATTGCGAAAAAGAAAATTACTTATTCGCCAATGGCAAAGTTTCCTGCAACTCGTAGAGATTTAGCCTTGTTGATTGATAAGAAAGTTTCGTTTGCAGAAATAGAAAATATTGCTAAAAAGAACGGTAAAAAAATATTGAAGTCGGTTAACCTTTTCGATATTTATGAAGATGCCGAAAAAATTGGCGATGATAAAAAATCGTATGCTGTTAGCTTTATTTTCCAAGATGAAAGTAAAACCCTAACCGACAAAGAAGTCGATAAGGTGATGAGCCGAATGATTCAGACTTATGAGAAAGAGTTGGGGGCGAGTTTGAGGTAGGTTAAATTTAAAAAGGCGTTGTTTTTGAAACAGCGCCTTTTTTTAAAACTAAACTTTTGATTTAACATAAAAAAATAGATACAAAACTCAAAAACACTTTCAAATTTACAAGTAAACAAAATCCCCAACCAATTTGTCTTTTTGATATATGAATAAAAAGACATTAAGACTTATTCTAGGCGATCAATTAAATTACGAACATAGTTGGGTTACAGAAAAACCAAATTCAAATATTACGTTTGTTTTAATGGAAATACGGCAAGAAACAGATTATGCCACACACCATATTCAAAAAGTAGTTGGTTTTTTCTTAGCTATGCGTGCTTATGCTCAGTTTTTGAAAAGCAAAAATCATAAAGTAATTTACCTAACTTTAGACAATGAAAAAAATGAACAAACACTTTCTAAAAATATTAAAAACTTAGTTGAAACACACAAATTTGAAGCCTTTGAATATCAATTACCCGATGAATATAGACTAGATATACAGTTGAAGCAGTTGTGTAGCGAACTACAAAATTCTGGAATTGAAACTCTAAATACAGATACCCAGCATTTTCTTACAGATAGAATGTACATTCGTAAGTTTTTTGAGGGAAAGAAAACCTACTTAATGGAATCTTTTTATCGAAAAATGAGAAAAGAGTACAATATTTTAATGGATGAAAGCGGTAAAAAGCCGTTTTCAGGGAAATGGAACTACGACAAAGAAAATAGAAAAAAATACAAAGGAGAAATTCCCTTACCTATGGTAAAAATCTTTCCAAAAAATGTGGAAAACATTGTGGAAATGTTGAAAACGCAAAAAGTGAAAACCATTGGAACAATAGAAATAGATAAATTTATTTGGACAATTAGCCGAGAAGAAGCTCTTGAGTTATTAGAATATTTTGTAAACTTTTGTCTGCCTTGGTTTGGCACATATCAAGATGCAATGACACCAAATGCTTGGTCGTTGTTTCACTCCAGACTTTCATTTGCAATGAACATAAAAATTCTACATCCGCTTGAAGTAGTAAAAAGAGTAATTGACGCTTGGGAAGAACGATCAGAGGTAATTGATTTAGCACAAGTTGAAGGTTTTGTGAGGCAAATAATAGGTTGGCGTGAATATATGCGTGGTATTTATTGGGATAAAATGCCTCATTTTGCCGATTTAAACTTTTTTGAACACAAAAACAAACTTCCAAAATGGTATTGGACAGGAAATACCCAAATGAATTGTCTTCAGCACAGTATAAAGCAATCGTTAGAATATGCGTATGCACATCATATTCAAAGGCTAATGGTAACTGGTAGTTTTGCACTTTTGGCACAAACGCACCCCAGTGAAGTAGATGCTTGGTATTTGGGCATTTACATTGATGCAATTGAATGGGTTGAAATTACCAATACCAGAGGTATGAGCCAGTTTGCCGATGGAGGAATTGTTGGAACAAAGCCTTATGTTGGTTCGGCAAATTATATGCATAAAATGAGTGATTATTGTACTAATTGTAGCTACAATAGAAAACTAAAATATGGCGAAAAAGCCTGTCCTTTCAATAGTCTATATTGGTTTTTTTATGAAACACACAGAGAAAAATTAGCTAAAACCCCAAGAATAGGAATGATGTATAGAATATTAGATAAAATGGAAAGTAATGAAAAAAATAAAATTTTTGAACAAGCAGAAAAGTATTTAAAAAATATAGATAAATTGTAATAAATTAACCAAAAATGAAAAAAGCGGCATACTTAAAAAGTATGCACGCCTCGTTATAGCATCTATACAGTCAAGGGGAAACTCAACAAAAAGAATTGCCTTTTAACCAAATTTTTTCAAAGATTGTTTAATTTTTTTAAAGATGTTTTAATTATTGGTAATAATTTTGGTAATGAAAAATTACCGTTTTATGGAACACACCTATGAAGAAATAAGAACCAAGATAAGAAGTCTTATTGAAAACCTTGAAATGCAAAAGTATTCTCAAGCAGAAATAGCCAAAGAAATTTCACAAATAACAGATGTAAACTTTTATGCTAAAGATATAAATTTACTTAAAAACTTAAGTAATAATAGATGGGAAAGAACTTCTAAAATAGAAAAACTTAAAACTTGTTATATAGGATTAAGAAAACTTTATAAAAATATACCTAGCTCAAATAATTACGCACAAGCCACACCAAAAGAAATTAAGAGCTTAACCAATTTTTTGCAAAAGGCTCAAGAAGCAGAATTTGCCGTTTATAAAAGTATTCCTAATCATAGTGAAGCACTTAAAACCTTAGAAAAATATTTTCATACTGATGGAAGTGCGTACAAAAATTTAGTTAAAGTAGTAAATAGGGTAATTGCTAGAAATTGGAGTTTAAACGATTATGAAAATCCGTCTTACTTTGAAATTATTGATGTAAGGATTACCAGAAAAAAAGATAAATTATACTTCTTAGAATCTGAAGAATTTTGGTTTTTGAAGTGGTATTTAGAAGCAGAAGGAATTTATGCAAGAACTTATGAAACGTACAACAAACAATTATATGTTTTGGAAGAAAGAGATGGAATTATAAAAATTTTGAAAAACATATATTCTTCTCCAAAAAATAATGATATTTTCCCCATTAGCCCTAAATAAAATAGGAATGTACTTAACTTGGCATTTCAAAACGCAACATTAATAACTCACAACCAAAAATTAATAATTCGTGTCAGAAAAACGCCTTTTCCTTCTCGATGGTTTTGCCCTAATATATCGTGCTTTTTACAGTATGGGCAAAAACTTTTTATACAATTCTAAAGGATTAAACACCACTGCTATTCGTGGTTATGCTTCTACGGTTGAGCAATTAATTCGCAAAGAAAAACCAACACATATTGCCTTAGTAATGGATGCTGCAGGACCAACAGATAGAGCTGTTGAGCATACTTTTTACAAAGCCAATCGCCCACCAATGCCCGATGAATTACGAGCATCATTACCATATATAAAACAACTAACCGAAGGCTTAAATATTCCTATTTTAGAATTGGCTGGCTACGAAGCAGATGATTTGATTGGTACAATTGCCAAGCAAACCGAAAAGCAAGGTTTTCAGGTTTTTATGGTTACACCCGATAAAGATTACGGACAATTGGTTTCGGAAAATATATTTATGTACAAGCCCGCCCGAAGTGGAAAAAGCCACGAAGTTTTAGGCGTAAATGAAATTTTAGAAAAGTGGGATATTGAACGCATTGATCAAGTAATTGATATGCTGGGAATGATGGGAGACTCGTCAGATAATATTCCTGGTATTCCTGGAGTGGGCGAAAAAACAGCGGTAAAACTGTTAAAGCAATTTGGTAGTATGGAAGGTTTGTATGAAAATACCGACCAATTAAAAGGAAAGCTAAAAGAAAAGGTTGAAAACAACAAAGAGTTAGCATTTATTTCTAAATCTTTAGCAACCATAATTATCGATTCGCCTTTAGAATACAATGTAGATAATTTTATTGTTGAAGAACCCAACAAAGAAGTTTTAAAAGAATTATTTGCCGAATTAGAATTTA
>JAHDDA010000070.1:3638-5511 GCA_020629595.1 Chitinophagales bacterium | reverse complement strand
TGGGAAAAAGGAAAAGCCTATTATGTGCCAATTCCCGAAGACCAAGAAAAAGCACAAAATATTGTTAATGAGTTTAAGCCATTTTTTGAAAATGAAAATATTATAAAAGTTGGGCAGAACTTAAAATACGATATTCTGGTACTAAAATGGTATGGCATTGAAACCAAAGGCGAAGTGCAAGACACAATGTTACACCATTACCTTATTGAACCCGATATGCGACATAAATTAGACTTGTTGGCAGAAAATTATTTGGGTTACACCACTGTTCCTATTGAAAGTTTGATTGGTAAAAAAGGGAAAAAGCAATTATCAATGCGAACCATTGATGTTGAAAAAGTAAAAGAATATGCTGGCGAAGACGCCGATATTACTTGGCAATTATACCAAAAGTTTCAACCAACTTTAGCCGAAAATAATTTAGAAGATTTATACCGAAAAGTAGAAGCTCCTGTTTCAGTAGTTTTAGCCGATATGGAATACGAAGGTGTAGCTTTAGATACCGATTTTTTGAACGAATATGCCAAAGAATTAACCGAAGATTTAGGGAAAATTCAGACAGAAATTCACGAAATGGCAGGATTGGAGTTTAATATTGGTTCTACCAAACAATTGGGCGAAGTGCTTTTCGATAAAATGGAAATTCCATACAAAGGAAAGAAAAATACCAAATCGGGTTGGTATAGCACCGATGAACAAACCTTGCAACGTTTGGCAGATAAACACCCAATTGCCGATAAAATTTTAGAGTTTCGTGGTGTAAAAAAATTATTGAATACTTATGTTGAAGCCCTACCAAAATTAATTAATCCAAAATCGGGAAGGGTGCATACTACTTTTAATCAGGCGGTTGCATCAACAGGGCGTTTATCTTCTTCTGATCCTAATTTACAGAATATTCCAATACGTACAGAACGTGGTAGAAAAGTACGACAGGCTTTTATTCCTCGAAGTGAAAACCATATTTTATTGGCAGCCGATTACTCGCAAATTGAGTTGCGTTTAATGGCGGCAATGAGTGGCGATACCAATATGAAAACCGCTTTTATTGATGGTTTAGATATTCACTCGGCAACGGCGGCAAAAGTGTATGGCGTTGATTTGGAAGCCGTAGATAAAACAATGCGTAGAAACGCCAAAATGGTCAATTTCGGCATTATTTATGGCATTTCGGCATTTGGTTTGGCACAGCGTTTAGATATAAAACGCAGCGAAGCCAAAATGCTAATTGACGAATATTTTAAGCAATATCCCGATATTGAACGCTTTATGAATGATTCGATTGATTCGGCTCGTGAGAATGGATATGTTGAAACACTTTTAGGAAGAAGACGCTATTTAAAAGATATTCATAGTAAAAACCACACGCAACGTGCTTTTGCCGAAAGAACGGCTATAAATATGCCCATTCAAGGAACAGCCGCCGATATGATTAAACTGGCAATGATTGATGTTCAGGCAGAAATGAAAGCACGAAATTTACAATCGAGAATGATTTTGCAAGTACACGATGAATTATTGTTTGATGTTTACAAACCAGAATTAGACGAAATGCGTGAATTAGTGATTGATAAAATGACCAACGCAATGGAATTGGAAGTGCCAATTGTTGTGGAAGCTGGAATTGGTCAGAATTGGTTGGAGGCACATTAAAAGGTTTTTAATTTTTAGTTTAACTTTGTTTTAATTCAATGAATATATTTATGGTTTCAGAAAAGAAAATATCAAAAGCTGAAATGCGAGAAAAATGGTTAGCTCATATCAAAAAGACAGAGGCTTTTAAGCAAGAAATAATGAACGGTGCTAACATAGAGGAAACAGCAAAAAAATATGGCAAAAAATTCGTTAGCCCCTTATCAATATCACGAAGAAA
>JAHDDA010000070.1:1862-3538 GCA_020629595.1 Chitinophagales bacterium | reverse complement strand
CAACATTACTTTTTACAGCTTGTAGCACCAACGATATCGCCGATGATGATTACGGAATATTTTCTAATCAAGATGCACAAACCGTAATTATGGATGGCGTAATTGACTCGGATATTGCCGAATATTGGGAGAATTATATTACCGATTTTCCCAATACCAACTTAATGATAATGCAAGATTGTCCAGGTTCTACCGATGATGTTGCGAATTGGGAAGCAGGAAGGAAAATTAAAGAACAAAATATTACAATTCATTTACCAGCAGATGCCGAAATTGCCTCTGGTGCGGTTGATTTATTTTTATCAGGAACAAGCAGAACCCGAGAAGCAGGTAGTAAAATTGGCGTTCATTCGTGGCAAGATGGAAATGGTAACGAAGCCACCGATTACCCAGTTGGACACGAAGAACACCAAGGAGCTATTGATTATTATATAGATATGGATTTTTCGCAAGCAGCAGCCGAGGCATTTTACTATTTCACCATAAATATTGCGGCACACGATGATATTCATTGGATGACCGATGAAGAAATTGAAGAATATGGATTGTTGAAGTAGTTTAAATTTGGATTGAACACTCAAAACTTGTATAAATAAAAAAGACGATAAAACTTAAAAAATAAATATATCATCTTTAAAAAACGGGCTGAAAAACCTCTGCTGTATCGTTGAACAGCAGAGGTTTTTCATCAAAATACATTATTTATGTTAAATGTAACTTTAAGCCTTACATTGGCATCATAGCCCTAAAATAAAATGTGATTAGTTCAATCTTTTAAAGTAACTTAATCCATTTTTTTAATTACACCACCTGACCATTCTCCAGCATCCAAATCTTTTTTGGCAGGATTGCCTTTGTATTTTACAATTGCACCAGAACTTACTTCAGCTTCAATACTTTCTATGGTATGAATTTTTAAAATAGCCCCACTTGAACCATCCATTGTAGCAGCATTAGTCATTAAGTTTTCTCCTTCTAAAATAGCCCCTGAACTGGCTTTAGCTTCAACAAAATTTGCGACACCTTCAAGTGTTATAATTGCCCCCGAACTAACATCTACTTCTAGGTTTTTACAATCAATTTGTAAAGTAAGTATTGCTCCACTCGAAGCATCAATATCCATTTCGTTACCAACAATAACTTCTTTTCCTTTTACTATTGAACCAGAACTAATATCAAAACCACTAAGCTCGGTATAATAAACCGTAACGGTTGCCGATTTGTTATTTCCCCAGCCACTGCTAAACCAACCTTTTTCTTCCCAGCCAATAGTAAGATTTTGCTTGTTTATTTCTGTTTCCAATTCTTCTAATTCTGCACCTTCCACTTCCACTTCTACAAAATGTCTATCAGATTTAATAAGCTCAACAACAATACCTGCACTTACATTAATTCTATTAAAATATGTCAGTTCTCTGGTTTCCGATTTTTCTAATGAACTGCCTAAACTTACAAAGAATGCTAAAATGATTATTAAATTTTTCATTGTTTTCCAATTTTAAATTGTGATTAAATAGTTTGCTCGAATTCGATGTTTCAAATTTAAAGCTATGGTTTAATCACTTTTTTATTTTTGGGACGAACCTATTATTTTATTTGACAAACAGCTTTCAAAGCATAAATTGGGTATTTGTCCATAGTTTAAGTGGTTTTGTACATTAGTAAGAAAAAAGCAA
>JAHDDA010000070.1:0-1762 GCA_020629595.1 Chitinophagales bacterium | reverse complement strand
TTTTTTCTTTAACTTAGAAAAATGAAGTTTATCACAAATCTCAACTTCTTCCGACACTTAGTAGCTTGGTTGGTTTATTTTTTAATCAACTTTTACAGCGATATTTTTTTACAAGATTTTAGTATTGAAGCCTTTGTATTTATCTTCTTTTATTTTTTGCTTACAATAATTACATTTTATCTATTCTATTTTTTTATAGCTCCACGTTTTTTAAAAAGTAAATTTATATGGTTTATTCCCTTGTTTTTTATACTGGTTTTAGTGTTTCGTTTTTTTATTCAAGAATACGTTATTTATTGGTTTTTAAATTTTGAAAATCACAAAACTTATGCTTCAGTATTAGATTTTATAGAAAGTAATTTTATAAATGATTTTGTTCCAGCATTGGGTGGCTCTTTATTGTTTTTGTTTGAAAAAAGCAAACGTACCGAAGCTAATGCTTTAAAGTTAATGAATGAAAAAAATGAATCGGAATTAAGTTTTTTACGAAGTCAGATAAACCCACACTTTTTATTTAATACGTTGAATTTTTTATATACAAAAGCATTTAAAACCAATGAAGAATTAGCCAATTCTATCTTAAAACTTGCTGATGTATTGCGTTACACCTTAAAAAACTCTGAAACAGGGAAAGTGGCAATTGCTGAAGAAATAAAGTTAATAAATGATATTATAGATTTGTTCAAAGCCAGATTTGGCGAAAAATGTTATGTTGAGTTTTCTTTGAATGGTAATGATTTTAGCCAACAATTCGAACCTCTTTTGTTAATGCCTTTTGTAGAAAATGCTTTTAAACACGGTGTTTATACACAAAGCGAAAATCCAATTAAATTTATTTTAAATGTAGAAAAAGGAAGTTTGTTTTTTTCAGTAAGCAACAGGGTAAAACATCAACACAAAGATGAAGTAAGTGGAATTGGTATTAGTAATTTAAAACGCCGATTGGCTTTAATGTACCCCAAAAAACACGAACTTTCAATATACAATAGTAAAACAGATTACAAAGCAACCTTAAAAATTAGCCTATGAATATTTCAAATAACCTGCGTTGTGTTTGTGTAGATGATGAGCCGCACGCCTTAGAAATTTTACAACTGTATGTAGAAAAAACAAACTTTTTAGAAGTAGATTTTGCTACAACAAACCCATGGGAAGCTATTGATTTTGTAAAAAATAATGAAGTCGATATTCTATTTTTAGATATTCAAATGGAAGGTTTAACAGGATTGCAGGTTTTGGATATTTTAGATAAAAAACCTGCTATAATTTTAACAACTGCTTACCAAGAATACGCTTTAAAAGGTTATGAATATAAAGTTGATGATTATTTGTTAAAGCCATATTCTTACGATAGGTTTTTGAAAGCTGTAAAAGGAATAGCTGAAAAGAAAGTAATAACAAATATTGAAAAATCAGCAAATGAAATAGATCATATTTTTATAAAAGGTGATGCAAAAAATAAATTTCATAGGGTTCTATTTAGTGATATTTTGTACATAGAAGGTTTGCGAAATTACGTGCAATTTCACTGTGAAAATGAAAAGATAATTACACTACAAAATATGAAAAAATTACAAGAAGAATTACCAGCTCAGTTATTTTTTCGTATTCACAAATCTTACATTATAAACTTAAATAAAATAAAAGCCGTTGAAGGAAATTCCGTTCAGCTTGGAGACAAGAATTTACCAATAGGAGCAAGTTATAAAAGTACCTTTATGCAGTTATTTAAATAGAATATGAATAGTAAGTTTAAGTTTTA
>JAHDDA010000069.1:4560-10323 GCA_020629595.1 Chitinophagales bacterium | reverse complement strand
AAAAAGACGAAGTAATTACTTCGTCTTTTTTTCTTTGTTTAAAGCAACAGGAAACTGCAAACCCACCATTTGCTCATAAACACCTTTCATTTTCAATAAATCATTATGAGTGCCTTGCTCAATAATTTCGCCATTATCTAAAACAATAATATTATCGGCATTGCGAATAGTGCTTAAACGGTGTGCAATCACTAAAACTGTACGGTTATGCAATAATTTATCAATAGCATTTTGCACTAATTTTTCCGATTCAGCATCTAAAGCTGATGTGGCTTCATCTAATATTAAAATGGGCGAGTTATGGTAAATAGCTCTGGCAATAGTTAAGCGTTGACGCTGTCCTCCACTTAGTAAAAAGCCTCCATCGCCAATATTGGTTTTATAGCCATTTTCTAAATTTTTAATAAAATTATGGGCGTTGGCAATTTGTGAAGCCTCTACAATTTTTTGTGTATTAATTTCATTACCTAAAGCTATGTTGTTTTCAATTGTATCGTTAAATAAAATAGCGTGTTGGCTTACAATACCCATTTGCCTGCGTAGGCTTTTTTGCGATATGTTTTTAATACTTTTACCATCTATTAAAATTTCACCTTGCTCAACATCATAAAAACGAGTCAATAATTTAGCTATGGTACTTTTTCCACTTCCAGAAGCACCCACTAAAGCCACAACTTTTCCTTTTTCTAAACTAAAAGATATATTTTTTAAAACTGGCTTTTCGGTATAAGAAAAAGAAATATTTTTAAATTCAATTGCATTATTAAATTGGCTTATTTCTATGGCATTTTCAGCATCTTTAATGTCAGTTTTAGCCTCAATAATTTCATTTATTCTATCTAAAGAAGCCGAGCCTTTTATAATTCTGTAATACGCATCGGTAAAGGCTTTTGCTGGCGGAATTAATTGCGATAAAATTGCTAAATAAGTTATGAATTGTGCCGAATCTAAACTTTCAGAATTGTTTAAAACCATACGTGTTCCAATGTACAACACTATTACAATAACCGAAACGCTTAAAAATTCCGACATTGGCGAAGATAAATCTCGGCGGTGTAGCATTTTAGTCATAAAGTGGGCGTGTTCTCTGTTGGTAGTTTCAAATTTATTGGAGAAATAATTTTCAGCCGTAAAGGCTTTTATAATATTTAAACCACCCATTGTTTCTTCTAAATGCGAAAGTAAACCGCCCATTTTTTCTTGTGCTTTATCCGAAACTTTTTTGAGTGTTTTACCTACGCTACCAATTACAAAACCAGCAATTGGTGCTAATATTAATACCGAAATAGTGAGTTTTGCATTTATTGAAAATAAAAACACTAAAGACAAAATAATATTCACTGGCGAAACAAAAATGAGTTCTAAAACACTTAAAACACCCCATTCTACTTCTTGTAAATCTACGGTAGCACGTGCTATGGTATCGCCTTTTTGCTTTTCGGAAAAAAAAGCTAAAGGTAAATCAATAATTTTGTTGTACAACTTTTGTCTTAAATCGGCAACAACACCATTTCTTACTATCGCCAAAAAATATTTTGCTAAAAATCTACATAAATTTTTCAATAAAAATACAATTATCACAAAAACACAAACTAGTAAAAGTGTTGTTTCTTTTCCGTAGTTATTTATAAAATTACCAAGTGTAAAGTTTATATAATCGAATAAAAAAGTAGCTGAAAACTGAAAAGTAGGCGAAATTGGATTAATAGGCGTTTTATCGAATAATATTTGTAAAAAAGGGTAAATTAAACTCAAAGAAAACAAACCAAAAACAATTGCCAAAAGATTAAAAACAATATTCAAAATTGTTTCTTTTTGGTAATTTTTTATGAAGGGAAAGAGTTTTTTCATTCAATTATTTATTGCCTTTTCACTAGACATTCCAAATTTAGAGTATTTTATCAATTAGGATAACTATGATGTAAAAATATTGTACCGAATTGAAAGCTAAAGAACTTTTGTTTTCGTTATATTTGATTGTGATAATTCTAAAAATTTAGAAATATGAAAAAGATTTTTCTGTTAATTATTTCCCTTATCAGTTTTGTGAGTTTTGCACAAGAAACTTCATTTAAAAGTAAGGCTGTAACCATAAAGCGTTCGGCAATAGTAGATTTATCAAAAATTGAAAATGATTTTTTCCCCGTTCTTCAAAAGTTAGAAGCTCCTTCGCCCAATGGTGAAAGTTACCGTTCGTATTTGGCTAATGTAAAAGAAAAAAGGAAAAACGAGCCTTTAAAAAATTTACCAAACGCCCATAAGGCAGTTTTAGGCGAACAGCCCCAACCTATTATAGCTTCTGGTTTTGAAAGCAATATAGCACCAGCAGGAAGACCCAATGATAATGATATGGCAATTTCAGACGATGGTTGGTTAATTTCGGTAATAAATTCTAATATTCATATAGAAAATATTGATGAAGTTAATGGAGAAATTACACAAATTTCGCTTACTTATTTTGCCGAAGCTCTGGGTAATTATAATCAAGCCTACGATCCCAAGGTTGAATACGATCCAGTTTCTGATAGGTTTGCTCTTTGTTTTTTAAATGGCTACACCGCCAATAATACCAATATTGTTATTGGTGTTTCTTTATCTGGTAATCCAAATGGTTTGTGGTTTTTATATGAAATTGAAGGCAACCCGTTTGAAGCAGATGATATTTGGAGTGATTACCCTATGATTGCATTTTCTGAAGAAGAAATTTTTATTACCATAAATTTGATAAAAGAAGGCGTTTCGTGGCAAGAAGGATTTACACAAACACTTATTTGGCAAATAGATAAACAAAGCATTTATTCGGGCAGCGATATGGAAAGCCGTATGTGGTACGATATAAATTTTGGTGACAATCCTATACGAAATATAATTCCAGTTGAAGGAGGTTTTTATTCTAAAACAGGTACGCAATATTTTCTTTCTAATAGAAATTTTGCTGAAGAAAACGACACAATTTTTATACTTTCTATTAATGGAATGTATGATGATGAAAATACGGCACTAAATGTAAAATATGGCTTAACAGACTTACCTTATACAATGCCGCCAAATGGTAGGCAAGCATTAAACAAGCAGTTACAAACCAACGATGCTCGTATTTTGGGAGCTTGTTATGAAATAGGAAAAATTCATTTTGTAAACAATTCTAAAAATCCAGAAACTGGTTTTGTTGAAGTATATCATGGTATTATAAATGATCCCGCAAGTGAAGTGCCTACAATTAATGGTACATTTATAGGCGATGGTATTCACGATTTTGCGTATCCTAATTTGGCATTTTCGGGACAACAAGCCCAAGATGAGCAATACATTATTGCCTTTAGTTATTCAAAACCCGATGATTTTCCAGGAACTGCCGCCATTTTTTATCAAGAAGGCGAGTATTCCGATGTAATTTTTATTAAAGAAGGTTTAGGTGTTATTACTTACCCTGGTGGAAACAACCAATATCGTTGGGGTGATTATAGTGGTATTCAATACCGTTACAATCAGCCTGGTGCCGTTTGGCTTAGCAATACTTTTGGTGGCGAAGATGGCGAAGGAAGAACTTGGGTTGCCCAATTATATAGTCCAGACCAATCGGGTGAATTTGTAGAAACCAATACAGAAAATATAACAACTTTTGAACTTAATAATAAAATTGCCCCAAACCCTATAAATGATATTTTTAGCGTAGAATTTGAAGCACCTGCAAGCAATGCTTACAGTATGCAATTATTTGATGCCGCAGGAAAAAAAGTGAAAACATTATTAAACGCAAAAGCAAAGCAAGGCAAAAACCGTTTTATATTTAGCACCAACCCACTCACTAGTGGAATGTATATTTTAAAAGTTGTAAATCTTGAAAATACCGAATATTCTTTTGAAGAAAAAATAATGGTATTGGGTAATTAATGCTGAACAAGTCTAATATCTTTGAAGCAGATTTTAATAGAAAATATAATTAAGATGAATAAAGTATTTGAAAATGCTAAAACCGCCACGCACGATGTGCCAAGTAATGCAACTATTATGTTGGGTGGTTTTGGTTTATGTGGTATTCCTGAAAATAGTATTTTGGCATTAAGAGATAAAGGCGTTGATGGTTTAACTTGTATATCAAATAATGCAGGTGTTGATGACTTTGGATTAGGATTATTATTACAAACTCGCCAAATAAAAAAAATGATTTCTTCGTATGTTGGCGAAAACGATGAATTTGAACGCCAGTTGCTGGCAGGTGAACTTGAGGTAGAATTAACCCCACAAGGCACCTTAGCCGAAAAAATTAGAGCTGGTGGTGCGGGTATTCCTGCCTTTTTTACACAAACAGGCTACGGAACAGAAGTTGCAGAAGGAAAAGAAGTAAGAGAATTTAAAGGTAAACCACACATTTTAGAACATTCGCTTACTGCAGATTTTGCAATTATAAAGGCTTGGAAAGGCGATACACATGGCAATTTAGTTTTTAAAGCAACTGCTCGTAATTTTAATGCTATGATGGCAACCGCTGGAAAAGTTACTATTGTTGAAGTAGAAGAACTAGTAGAAGCTGGAGCATTAAATGCCAATGAAATTCACGTACCTGGTATTTTTGTTCAGCGTATTTTTAAAGGTACAAATTATGAAAAACGCATAGAACAGCGAACTGTACGAAACTAAAATCTATCATTACTGCTATTTAACTCATCTATTTAGCTTTATTTATATGTATAGATTTTTAGTATTACTTTTTGTTTTTGTATTGTCTGTTAATTCTATTGTTTCTCAAACTTTTGAATTAACACTTCCTCACGATTCTTTGGAAAGAGAATATGTTTTACATATTCCACAAACTTACCAAAGCAATACAGCTACTCCCTTAGTTTTAGCCTTACATGGCTTAACTAATTCTGGAAATATATTAATGGAATCGAGTAGATTTAATGAGGTGGCAGATACCGCTAACTTTATTGTATGCTACCCTACTGCTATTGAAAATGGCGTTTTAGGGGAAACTGCTTGGAATAATGGATTAATTGTAGGCAGTTCGGCAAATGATACTGATTTTTTATTTAACCTTATTGATGAAATAGCCAAAGATTATAGTATTGATTACAATAGAATTTATGTAACAGGTTTTTCTATGGGTGGATTTATGAGTAATAGAATGGCTTGTGAATTTACCGATAAAATTGCTGCTATTGCAGCTCATTCTGGCACAATAGCTAATAATATTTTGGATAATTGCCAACCCAATCGTCCAATGCCTGTAATGCATTTACACGGCACAAGTGATATTATAGTTCCTTATGGTGGTAACTGGGTAGCAGGTATTGAAAGTGTTGATACTTTAATGCGTTTTTGGCGTGATTTTAATCAATGTTCTAACACCTATTCGGTTACAGAATTAGACAACACTTTTGATGATAATATTACGGTTGAGAAAAGAATTTTTAAGGATTGTAATAACGATATTGAACTTTGGTTATACTCAGCCAACAACCACGGACACTCTTGGCTTCAGCCTGAAAATGATGTTTTTGCCAGTAAAGAAATATGGAATTTTTTTAAACAATATTCCTTGAATGAATCACCAACTTATTCAAAAAATATTGCCAATAATTTTGATGTTAGCATATTTCCAAACCCAGCAATAAACGAAATTGAATTAGACTTTTCGAGTGAATTAGCTAACAGCTCATTTGAAATTTTTGATTTATATGGAAGGTGTGTTTTACAACAATCTTTTTTAAGCAACAAGGTAAATATTGCCCATTTATCATCTAATATTTATATGCTTGT
>JAHDDA010000069.1:0-4460 GCA_020629595.1 Chitinophagales bacterium | reverse complement strand
TAATATAAAAAAATCCCTTTGGCTGTTTTGCCAAAAGGACTTAAACTCTTGGGAGCAAGAGTGTCGAGTGCGAAATAAAATGGGAATAGACTTCCATAATTAACCAACTATATTAAACCAATCTTATCTAAGATGAAAATGGTGTTAAAATGGTTGCATACACCAAAAAAAAATCCCACCAAGTAATAAAACTTGATGGGATTATAAATTAGTAAAGCGAGGATTAGGAGAGTTTTAATTCTTATAACATTAGTTAATTATCTCTATTTTTCTATTCAAAACATATCCTTCTTTAGTAATTGCAGTAAGAATATAAACACCTGTACTTAAATTTTGCGTATCAACAGTTTCTTTATTAAACAACTTTTTATTACTTGAATAGACAACTTGCCCAATTGTGTTACTTATACTTATTTGTTCAATTTCAATAGTACCAAAATCAATATTCAAATATTCGTTGGCTGGATTTGGGTAAACCGAAAATTCAGCATCAAACGCAGGTGGTGGCGTATTGGCACTTGTAGAAACTTCAATTGTTTCATCTATGGTATTTGCCGGAATTAAAACTCCATTTGCATTAGAAATAAAAGCATTTTCAATACTTAATTTTAATGGATAATACTCTGCTACTTTACCTGCCACATTTTCTTCAATAATAAAAGACATTGTAGCTATTGTTCCACTTCCAGAAAGTTCTTGATGATCTATACGTGTATAACCAACATCGGTTTTTTGGTCTAAAATATGGTCTTTAACTAAGTTAATTGTATTAAAGCCATTTCCAAACCACGATTCAGTCATTTCCATTTGTATTGTACCTTGCTCAACTAGTGGTATATCTTCTACATTGTTTTGGTAATTAACTGTAAATGCCAATCCATAAGCGTTATTTACAGGTGAACCATCTGGCATTGATAGTTTAATTTCGGCTGTAACAGTGCTTCCTGCTAAAAGTGTATCGCCTTGTATTTCTATACTTAAAACTGGATTTTCTGGTGCTGGTGTTCTATTATCGGTAATTCCTTTTCCTGTAGATAAGCCATAGTTTTGTTCTATTGCCAAAACATCGTTGGCAGCAACAAATCCATCGCCATCGCAATCTGTATGTTTGTTATCGATTAAATACGAAACATAATTAATGTCAATAGCATTAGAGTCAAATGTTTCTGCTAAGGTAATCGCTGTTGTTTCGCTTCCCCAATCAGGGGCAAATTGTGGCGTCCATTCTATTGTGGCATCTGGTCTTTCAGGACCTTGCGAATAGAAAGCTAAACCTAATGCCATAACATCGAAATTATTACAGAAGCCGTCAGCATTAGCGTCTCCGGGCCAAACATCGCCTTGAATTACAGGTAAATCAACCACATTATTTTCAATAGTTACTACGGCTGTATCGCACCAATCGTTTACACAAAGTTGATAAACTAAAACATCGCTACCTGTGAAGTTTTCATTGGGCGTATAATGTAATTCTTCGCAAAACAAACCAAAACAAGTTGGGTCTGTAATAAATTCAGCTGTTCCAAATAGTGGCTCTTGAACAATAGAAACTATTGGTTCGGTTTGTCCTGTATTAATAACTATTTCTTCGTACCAAGAATCGTTTTCATACACATTAAATACGTTTTCGGTATTGCTAAAAGCGGCAAAAACATCATCGTTGGCGGTGGTTGTTAATGGGTTTTCAATATCTAAACATTCTGTGTAAGCACAACCATTGGCATCAACAATCGTTAAACAAATTGTGCTTGAATAAGGAATATTTTCGCCATTTTCTCGCACTTGCCATTCGGTGCAAAATTGTTCTGCTTCTGAGTAGCCACCATTATCTGTTTCCCAAAAATAATTGGTAATGTAATCATTTCCGAAATTTATAGCATCGGTAAAGCATACTTCAGCCCACCAACTTGATTGTGCCATATCTTCAGTACCGTTAAAGCCTAAAATTTCCATTGTTATTGCCGATTCTAAAAAGCACTCATTTCCACACTCTATAAAAACATCGAACATTGGTTCTAAATTGGCAACAAATTCATTACAAAAGAAGTCTTCTGGCACATCTGAATTTAATTGGCATAAATAATTGCCAAAACAATCATACATATCTGAAATGTAATCACCATTGGCATTGTAACCCGAAAGTTCATAGAAGAAATTGCCTTCTGCATCGGAATATTGAGTGGCATTGCAGTAAATATGATCGGCAAGATACCAAAAATCGTAAAGCCAAGTATCGTTACAATCACTTGTATTGGGTTCACAATTATAATACGAGTTTTCTACGAATGTTAATCCATTTAAAAAATCAATTTCGCACCAATCTTCATCGGATATCTCACCATTGGTAGAACACAACCAATTTCCTTCACAATCGAAATAGGCATCGGGCATATCAATATCGTTGCAATCGCTATCTACAAAAATTATATTTATATCCAAAGTGTAAGAATAATATTGATCTATTCGGCAAATACAATCATCGTTTTCAGCCATTTCAATTGCCCAGCTTAAATCGCCTTCACAAGCAGGCGGCGGTGGACATTCTTCGTAAATTTCAATAGCGTAATTAAGCACACAACCAAAATCATTTACTATATCAACAATATAAAATCCAGCCGCTAAGTTATTTATTAATACTTCAGCATCTCCAGCAAATGTAGCAATGATATTTCCATTGTAATCAAATAATGTTACATTCATTGTATTGTTAGCAAACAACTGAATTTCTCCATTGGCACTTCCACAAGCCGCTTCATAGGTCACAAAATCTACCCAAAAATCACTACAATCATTGGGCATACAATCATCATAAATTTCTACGTATAATACTAGCTCACAACCATTTTCATTGGTTATAATTGCACTGTAAAGTCCCATTGGCAAATCAAAACGTTCAACTCCTTCAAAGCCATCTTCCCATACAACTGTTATGTTTTCAGCGTCAGCGTAAATGATTGCTCCACCATCTGAACCTCCACAGCTTGCATTAAAACTTTCAAACCAAACGGTAAATCCCCAGCAGTCATCAAAATTTGGATTATCATATAAAACTTCAAGCAATTCGGCTGTTTCCATTATTATATTCTCGCAATTGCCACCTACGTTTTCGCTGTATTCACAAACTATATTTCCATTGTTGCAATTGTAAATTACATAATAATCGCCTCCACTCTGAAAATATTCTACAACCACTACATTGTAACCACCATTACCTAAAGCTGGAGCAAAGTAGCTTGAAATATTGGTAATATTTGGGTCGGCTTCTACCATATTTTCTACCCATTGTAAATCGCCTTCGCAAGTAATATCAATGGTGCAATCTTCTTCTAAAATTACAGTAATTACTGTTTCGCAAAATTCATTATAAACCAAAACATCGTAATAACCTGCTGGCAAATCGGCTCGTTCTGTGGCATCTATTCCATCTACAAACCATAAAGCTCCTATAATTGGCTGTTCCGAAGATAAGGCTACATATCCATCGGCGTTACCACAAGTGGGTTGGTTCAATATCTCAATATCAACAGGAAAAGTGAAGCAGTCAATAGGATAATTATTATAAATTTCTTGAATAAAAACCAAGTTGGCAATAAATACATTTTGGCAAGTATTTCCCGAAATGCCGTTTTGTGAACAAAGCACACTTCCGAAACAATCGGTGTATAAATCGGCATCATCAAGGCTATTATCTACATCTACATAAATTACATTTATGCCCATTGCAGGATCAAAATATTCAGCAGCATACAAAACAGAACCTGCTTGGTTTGTACCATCAAATTGCGAGTACAACCATTCTAAAGTTTCGCTATCGCAAGTGGCATTTGGCTGGCAATCGTCTTCAATAATAAAACTTACAACCGTAGAACAACCAGTAAGTGTTGTAACCAAAATATCATAAACACCTGCCGCCAAATCATTTCTTTCATAAGCATCTGAACCATCGGCATACCAATAAACAAAATAAGGATCGGTATTGGCATTAATAACTACACTTCCGTTGGCTTCGCCACAAGTGGCATTGTTTAGTATTGTTGCTTGAGGAAAAAACTCGTTGCAATCAATGGGGCTAAAGTCGTAAAGTGTTTGAATAAAATCTAAATCATTCAAAAAATTATCGGGGCAATCGCCACCTGAAATTCCACCATTCATACAAAGTAACTCACCATCGCAGGTAAAGTATAAGTCAGGAATATCAGCTTCATTCATATAATCAAGCCCAATTATTGGCAAGCCAAAAACTGGTTCAAAATATTCCGAAACGCTTTGCAATAAACCATCATCTGGAGCAAGGTATTCTTCAAGCCAAGTTAGGTTGTCGGGATTACATTGTGCTTTAGCTATATCTTGAAAAATAAATGAGCTAAACAAACTAAATATGATAAATAACTGCTTCATAATCTTAAATTTTTGGAATGGGTAAAATTTCGATAATACAAATGAAGAATAAATTTTATTAA
>JAHDDA010000068.1:5779-10326 GCA_020629595.1 Chitinophagales bacterium | reverse complement strand
ATGTTTTAATATCCAATTTTCACAGTTTCTTCTGGTTGCGATAAAATCGTCAACCCTACTTTCGCAACTTGAGATAGATACAAAATAAAAAACCCTAAAAGTTTTATGGCTTTTAGGGTTTAATCTATTTTTGAATTTTTAAAATTCTATTTCATTTCAGAACTTAGTTTATCAAACAACTTTTTCATTTCTGACATTTTCTCTAAATTGTTTGTTCTTGCATAAACTTCTTTAAGTGCTTGAATACTTGCTAAATCTGTTGGATTTAATTGGTGTGCAGTTTCTAAATAAGGCTGTGCCGTTGTTAATAAGTCTTTAATTTCAGCATTTAATCTATCATAATTTTTTGTATCTGAAATAGGTAAATTATTCATTTCATCAGCTTTTGCTGGTACTTGATTAAAATAAACAGCTCCTAAATTGAAAAATGCGTTGAAGTAATCTGATTTTAAATCAATTGCATTTTTATAGCTTTCAATTGCATTATTTAAGTTAGCTTTCTGACCTGTCATATCTCCATTTTTCTTGCTCACTTCTGCTAAGGCATCGTAGGTTGTTCCCAAAGCAAAGTGTAATGAAGCGTTATCTGGATCAGATTTCAAAGCATCTTTCATAGATTTTACAGCATCTTCTTGATTTCCACTTGTTAACAAACGGTTTACATTTTCTATATTCAACGCCTTATCGTCTGGAAATTTCTTCAAACCATCGTTAATGTATTTTTGAGACTCATCGCCTTTTGTTAAACGAGCCATTCCCAAATAAATATTAGCATCTTGATAATCTAAATCAATCAATTCTTTGTACAATACCATTGCTTCATCAGCCATTTCTGCTCTATCAGCCGCAAAAGCAGCCGCAGATAAAGCCGAAGTGTCTATAGCTGCACCTTCAATATTGTTTTCTAAAGCTATTCTACTAATACCAACTACCTGATTAAAGTTTTCATAAGCACAACCAAAGTCAGACGCATTGTAACAATTTAATCCAGTATTGTATAACGCTGGAGTTAATCCCATTATACCTAATAAAGCATCTTTTGAGCTTCTTTTTTTCCCTGTTTCGTTTTCTAAATCCATAACCTTAGTAAAGGCTTCAATTGCTGTTTTTGCAGCACCTTTTACTAAATCTGCATGTTCTTCACCCTTCAAGCTGGCTAAATTATAATAAATCTTACCTCTGTAAACGTGAGTTTTAACGCTATTCATTGTTTTTTCATGCAATGCAGCTTCATCAATTCTTTCTTTAGCAGTAATTAAATATGAAACATCGCCAGTATTTTCGTAATCTGTAAGATTATTGTATGCTTGTGTTCGCTTTGCAGATTGAGCATTAGCACTTGACATACAAAATACAAAAAGTGCTATAAAAATTCCAATTTTTTTCATCCTCTTGGTTTTGAGTTAATTTTTAAAGTTTAAGTTAATTGTTAGTTTTATTTCTGATATGTTAAAATGATATTCGTTTAATTAATACATAGTCAATTGTTTATAGTCAATAGACCACAAATAACAATTTTAGTCTTCTTCATTATTATCATTTGCCTCATCAGATGGCTTATCATTTACATTTTCTGAAGACGAATTTTCATTATTTTCAACATTTTCTTCTTCATTATTTTCATCTTCTTCGGTTTCAAAATTAGCAATTCTTGCTACACTTGCAATTGAATCTCCATCTTTTAACCTAATAAGTTTTACGCCTTGTGTGGCACGTCCTAAACTTGAAATAGTATCAACTGCCATTCTAATAGTGATGCCCGATTTGTTGATAATCATCAATCCATTATCTTCAGCTACAGCTTTTATGGTGCAAAGTTTACCTGTTTTATCAGTAACATTAATTGTTTTTACACCTTTACCACCTCTATTGGTTTCTCTATATTCCGAGATTGATGAACGTTTGCCATAACCATTTTCAGAAACTACCAATATTTGATGCGTTTCTTGCTCCTCTTCCGATAAACAAACCATCCCTACAAGCTCGTTATCTTCAAAATCACTCAAATTCATACCACGCACACCTGCGGAGTTTCTTCCCATTGAACGTACTTTTGCTTCAGGAAAACGAATGGCTTTTCCATAACGTGAACCTAAAACAATTACACTATTGCCATCGGTTAATTTACATTCTAATAATTCATCGCCTTCTTTAATAATAATGGCGTTAATTCCATTAGCTCTTGGACGTGAGTAAGAACGCACCGAAGTTTTCTTTATAATTCCGTTTTTGGTACAGAAAACAATAAAGTTATTATCTAAAAATTCTTCGTCTGTTAAATCTTTAATTACAATACACGCCAATACTTTATCATCTTGTGGTAATTGTATTAAGTTTTGAATAGCTCTACCCTTTGCTGTTTTTGCTCCTTCTGGAATTTG
Organism: Chitinophagales bacterium; assembly: GCA_020629595.1. Lineage (GTDB taxonomy): Bacteria > Bacteroidota > Bacteroidia > Chitinophagales > UBA2359 > JAHDDA01. The sequence continues at coordinate 7,945 of JAHDDA010000068.1, read as the reverse complement.
ATAAACACGCTTCCAGAAACAACGCCCTTTTTGCGTAAAGAATAATAAATAATTGTGTGCTGTAGCTACAAAAAGTTGTTCAGTGAAATCATCACTACGAGTAACAGCACCTCTTGAACCTGTACCACCTCTACCCTGCTCTCTGTATTCGCTTAATGAAGTTCGTTTTATATATCCTAAATGAGAAATAGTTAAAACTACAGGCTCATCATCAATAATATCTTCAATATTTATTTCCGAATCGTCAATGGTTATATCTGTACGTCTTTCATCACCATATTTATCAAGAATTTCAACTAATTCATCTTTTACAATTGCCATTTGGCGTTCTGTTTTAGCTAAAATATCTTGTAAATCTTCAATTTGAAGCATTAACTCATCGTAATCTCTACGCACTTTATCACGTTCAAGACCTGTTAGTTTTTGCAAGCGCATATCTAAAATGGCACGTGCTTGTGCTTCAGAAAGTGCTTTTCCTTCAGCAACAATATGTGTTTCCATTCCTTCAATATTCATCAAAGCAATAATCTCATCATATTTAGCTTTGAAATCATCCCAATTATCAATGAAATCTCCGCTTATTAAGCCATTGCGTGCTTCTTCAGGAGTTTTTGAGTTACGAATTAATGAAATAACAGCATCTAAATAATCTAAAGCTACTAAAAGACCTACTAAGATATGTGCTTTTTCTTTTGCTCTACGCAATTCGTAAGCTGTACGGCGAACAACAACTTCATTTCTAAACTCAACAAAATATTTAATAATTTCTTTTAGGTTCAGTAATCTTGGACGACCATTAACTAAGCAAATATTATTAATTCCGTAAGAAGTTTGTAAGGCTGTATTTTTATACAATAAGTTTAAAACTACTTGTGGATTAGCATCACGTTTAAGTTCGTAAACTATTCTCATTCCTGTTCTATCCGACTCATCACGAATGTCAGAAATGCCTTCGATTTTCTTTTCGTTTATTAAACTTGCCGTTTTAGCAATTAAATTGGCTTTGTTTACTTGGTAAGGAATTTCAGAAACAATAATTCTTGATCTACCAGTTTTGGTTTCGGTAATTTCTGCTTTTGCTCGTACTACTACTCTGCCTCGCCCAGTATTGTATGCTTGTATAATTCCAGAAGTTCCATAAATTGTTCCACCTGTTGGGAAATCAGGGGCTTTAATGTATTTCATTAAGTCCTTAATCTCAATTTCATTATTTTCTATGTAGGCAATTGTTCCGTTAATTACTTCAGTAATATTATGGGGCAACATATTGGTTGCCATACCTACGGCAATACCCGATGCTCCGTTTACTAAAAGTGTAGGAATACGGGTTGGCAAAACAGTTGGCTCTTCTAAAGAATCATCAAAATTTAAACGAAAATCAACTGTATCTTTTTCAATATCGGTTAGTATTTCACTAGATATTTTCTTTAAACGAGCTTCTGTATAACGCATAGCCGCAGGACTATCGCCATCAACAGAACCAAAGTTTCCTTGACCATCTACTAACATATAACGCAAAGACCAATCTTGTGCCATACGCACCATTGCATCATAAACAGATGTGTCGCCATGTGGGTGGTATTTACCCAAAACTTCCCCTACTATTCTTGCTGATTTTTTGTGTGCTTTGTTGTGTTGTACACCTAATTCGTGCATTCCGTATAAAACACGACGGTGAACGGGTTTTAAACCATCTCGTACATCGGGCAATGCTCTTGAAACAATAACAGACATTGAATAGTCAATGTATGCTGTTTTCATTTCATCTTCTATATTGACCCTTTGTATTCGGTCATCAATTGGTTGTTCCATTTATTTTTTTAAGACTTTAGATATTTGACTTTAGACAATAGATTTTTTTGTAGATTTATTCTAAAGTGTAAAGTTTTTAAAACACTAAAAATGGCTTTATTTAGCCTTGCAAATATACTAAAATTAAGTGACTAAAATTAAAATATAGTTCAATTTCTTTTCTAAGGGGCTTTTTAAGCGATTTAACAGCGTTTTGTGTTTTTTAAGGGAAAAAGTATAGTTGCTGATACTAATAAAATTATTCTTCTTCATCTTCTGCCAATAATTCTTGAATTAACTCTAAACGTTCAGCATATTTTGTAAGTAATTGCACATTATGCTGAATTTTTTTTCCAAGAATATTGGTGTTAAATA
>JAHDDA010000068.1:0-5679 GCA_020629595.1 Chitinophagales bacterium | reverse complement strand
ACAACTTCATATTCCCAAAGGTGTGGCGTGGAGGTAGTTATTACAGGAATAGCATCTATCAATTTTTGAAGTTCTTTTTGGTATTCTGCTTGCTCGGCGAACATTGTATCTGTGGCAATATCTAGAGGGTCTCTACCACATTTTTCACAAAAAACTTCGGCGGTTTCATCGTAATACAAGCGTATTATTTCAATTTCATTATCGCTTAAATACAAATTTGAAAAAAGAAAACCTTCTTTTACTTCCTTACCACAGTTAGGACAAAATTCTTTTTCTTCATTTTCAAGTTCAAACACTGTAAATAGTTATAAGTTGTGAGTGCTTAATTCTTTCAAATTTAATACAAGCCAACTAAAAACTCAGCACCAAATAGTAAAAACTATATTTAATGTGAATGTCCGCCACCACCTTGAAAGCTATTATATAAACTATCAATATTTTCAAAGCCTTCTAAAATGGTATTTGTTGAATCAATTGGGTTATTGGAAATCCAATTTCTAAATTGTGGCGACTTGTAAAAATCATTGTAGCCATCGTAAACAATGTATTCTGCTGCGTTTTGCTCAAAGGTGTTTTTTATTTTTGTGAAAATACTTATAGCATTATCATAACGCTTTTGTACAATATATATATCTAATAATAACCAATAAGCATCGTCATTTAAGGGTTCTTCTTTAATGGCATTTTTTAGCAATTTTTCTGCAATATCATCTTGTGCATTATCTCGGTAAGCCGATGCTTTGAGTACATTTATATACGCATCACCTCCAATGTTTGTATTTAAGGAATCTAAACTTTCGATTATTTGGGTAAAATTATTGTTGCTATACGCCAATTCAAGCATTTTTAAATATACCAAATTATCATCTGGAAAAGTTTGTTTAAAATCTTGAGCAACTGATTTTAGTGTTGCTTCACTTATTTCATTCGCTAAACTTAACCTAATAAGTTGTACAATTTTTTCGTTTTTCACCTCTGTTGGAACTGCCTCTAATATTTGTAGTGCTTCAGCATATTGTTTTTTATCGGCTAAAGCGGCAATTTCATTTATAACTGGTAAACTTTCAGCCAAAGGATGCGAAAAAGAATCAATTTCCATTGTAAGGTTTATTATATACAATCGGCGAATACTTTCGCTAAACAAATCTCCTTCAGAATAAGAATAATAATCGAAAATGTGTAATTCTCCATTTTCATTTGGTGAAAGATATAACTCTTGATAATTTAAACCTTGATCGGCATTGGTTCTGTATAAAGCAATAATAGTATCAGAATTTTCTTTGTATTTTTTTAATTTAAGAAAAGTTGTATAGGCATCGAATGCATAAGATTGTGCAGACATTACCTCTCCAATTGAATAGGCTTGCTGAAAACCTTCCATAAAGCCTTCTTCGTAGTAAGCAGGTGCATCAATATCTTTTGTTACTTTATTAATTAAAGGTTGTGGTTCAAACAAAAGATTTAAAAATTCGGTGCTATTATTATTAATAGCTTCTTCAACTATCAAACAAAAGTTTTCTGTTTCTTCTTTGCTTGGGTAATTGCTACTACACGCATTAAATATAACAGAAAATGTTAGGATTAATAAAATATTGATTTTGTACACTAATAGATATTTGTAAAGAATAAAGAACGGAAAAAACGATTTAAAAATTAATGCAAATGTTTTTCTAAAAACTGAATCATTTTTTCATACATTTCAAATTTATTTTCTTCATTTCTGAATCCATGACCTTCGTTTTCTTTTAATATATATTCGACTTTAATACCTTTTTCTTTTAAAGCATTTACTATTTGATCCGATTCGGCTTGAACCACTCTTGGATCTTTAGCTCCTTGAACCACCATTAATGGGCAAGTTATTTTGTCAACGTGAAATACTGGAGAACTTGCGTGAAGTATTTCTTTATCTTCTTCTGGATGCCCAACCATTTCATACATCATTTCTAAATATGGTTTCCAATAAGGCGGAATTGTTTCTAAAAATGTAAATAAATTAGAAACTCCAACATAATCTACGGCACAGGCGTATAAATCTGGTGTAAATGTAACGCCTGCAAGCGTTGCATAACCGCCATAACTACCACCATAAATAGCTATTTTCTTTGGATTAGCAATTCCTTCTTCAATTAACCAACTTACGCCATCGCTAATATCGTGTTGCATTGTTTGTCCCCACTGCTTAAAAGAGGCTTCCCAAAACTTACGACCATAACCTGTTGAACCTCTAAAATTCATTTGAAAAACAGCAAATCCTCTATTGGCTAAAAACTGCACTTCCGGATTAAATCCCCAAGTATCTCGGTGCCAAGGTCCACCATGAGGATTGATAATTATTGGTAAATCTTTGGCAACTCTACCTTTTGGAATAGTTAAATAGCCATTTATCTCAAAACCATCACGAGCAGTATATTTTATAGGTTTCATTTCAGCTAAGTCATCTTCCTTTAGCCAAGGGCTTACCTCATCTAATTCGTATAACTGTTGATTGGTGGTTTCGTATAAATAGTAACAACCCAAAGACCTATCGGAATAAGTGCGTACTATAAATTTAGTTTCATCTTTGTTGAACGATACAATTTGAACTTCGTATTCCTCGCCAACTTGCTCTTGAATATCATTGAATTGGGTTTTAATTTGTTCATCAAAAAAATGATGAAACTTTTTCCAAGTTGTATATGAGGTAGCTGTAATTACTTTTCTTTCTTTTGAAAAAGCTAAACCGTCAACATCTACCTCTTCGTGGCTAAAAATAAAATCTACTTCTTCCATTGTTTCAGGGTTTAACAAAACAATAGCCGTTTTGTCTCTGTTTATATTAGAAGAAGCATACAATAAATTATTTTCAAAATCGAAAAACTGTGGAGATAAGGTTTCTTTAAAATTAAGTTGTTTAACAGGTTTGAATTCTTCAGTCTCATTTTTTCTATAAAAGAAAGTATTGCTTACACCATCAGTTGCAATTAATACTCTTACTAAACCTAAATGATCTGTAATATAAGAAGAAATATTACCAGGATTCTCAAAAACTAATTCTATTTCTCCTGTTTCAATATTTAATTTATAAACATCGAAAATTTGTTTATTCCTTTTATTTAGACCAATTAAAATTGCGTTATCAATATTATCTAACTCATCTATAATTTGCGTGGTAACATTTTCAAAAGGTGTAAGGCAAATTTGTTCGGTGGTTTTAATGTTTACCGAATAAAGTTTAAAGTTTTCATCGCCGTTATTATCTTTTAAAAAAAGTATGTGCTCATCATTTCCCCAAAAGTATGCTTGAATATCTCTATCCTTTTCAAATGTAATTTGCCTAGCTTCTGATTTGCCTAATTTGGTTGTAAAAATGTTCATTCTCCTTTCAACAGGAGCAAGAAAACTAACAAACTCGCCATTATCAGAAATTTGATAAGCTAGTTTTTGTGGGTTGCGAAAAAAGTCTTTTAAAGGTATTTCTAAAAATTTCATATCCTTTATTTTGTGTGGCAAAGTTAATTATCATTGCTTTGTAGTTATAAGATTTTAGAAAATGTTACAAAAAGAACTTGTTAATCAGGGGAATTGGTTGTTTAGGTGGAGGAGTTTGATTCCATTATTGGTGTATTTTACTTACATAATTGGAATTATTTTAAACATTTTTCAGCCACTTAATTGTTCTTTTACTACACAATATTTGCTAGTTTGTGTTGCTATTTCAATTGTTGGTGTTGTAGTTAGAGCCATTACAGTAGCTACTACACCTGATGGCACTTCTGGAAGAAATACCAAATCACAGAGAGCAGAACAGTTAAACCAAACGGGAATTTATTCTATGGTACGGCATCCGTTGTACTTGGGAAATTACCTTATGTGGTTGGGCTTACTGCTTTTTACAGGAAATTTATATTTTGTGATTTTAGCAAGTGCTTTTTATTTTTTTTATTATGAAAGAATAATGTTGGCTGAAGAGGATTTTTTAAGCCAACAAAATTTTGGAAATGAGTGGAGGCAATGGGCTTTAAAAACACCTGCCTTTATGCCTAAGTTAAGTAATTATATTAAAAATAAAGCTAAGTTTAATTGGAAAGCAATTTTAAAAAGGGAATATAGTGGTTGGCTTACCTTAGCAATTTCTTTTACCTTTATTGAATGGGTTAAGCGTTTTCAAATAAGCAATAATAGTTTGTTGAATTTCAGCTATTTATACCTTGTGGTGTTTTTTGCTATTTTAGCTTTGTTTTTAAAGTTTTTGAAGCGAAAAACTGCTTTTTTAGATGATTGACAGTTTTACTAAGCTCATATTGGCACTTAAAATGCCGAAACTTATCTACCGATACTGCTTTAACTTAATAGCCCAAAGATAACAAACTATGATTTTTTTTGCCAAGTTGGCTTTAGCTTTTCTTAGCTACTTTTAATCACACTCTTCATCAAAATAATGACGAGATTTTTTCAAATCGAATCCCATAAACCAGTTATCTTCATTCTCAAAATACAGATAGTATGAACAAGATTTTTTATAGCTTCTTTTAGACTCAATCTTTTTATACTTGCAACTTTTCACGTACACATCTTTTCTTTTATTAAAAACTGAGGCTTTTCCTTCTAAAATTAACTCTTCAACAATGCTAATGAATATACTTCCATAAAAATCAATATTCCCAACTGTGTCAATAAACTGAATCTGATATCCAAACTGATCAATCGAATTAATTTTAGCTATATTTTCTCCTAAAGAAAGATTTTTTAGTACACTTAAATCTGGTTGATGGAAATAATAGTTTAACTCTTTTGCTTCTTTGTTTTGAGAGAAATCAAAAAGTTTGTACCGTAAATTTTCACATATATTTTTACTTCTTGATTTATTCTTAGCCTTTTCTCGGACATCAGAAATATTTACGTAAGAAATTGAATTGATATTTTCAATTACAAAAAAGTTTTCATAACTATGACTTTCTAATTCAATAACTCCTTCATCTTCGTAAGTTTTAAAACTCTCATTAGTATTATAAACTCTACAAGAATAAACCAAAGTAATAATTCCTAATATTATAATAAATCGAATTGACATTTGTAAAACTATTGTAGCTAACACAAATATAACTAGCTAAAAAATTATTTTTTATTCGGAGGAATACCCAAACCAATTGTTGTATCTCTGAACCAAACTTCTGTAAAACATCCATTTTCGTATTGTTTAGCAATGTCGCCTTCATAAGTTTCAGCACCAGCACACCAAACCATACTTTTTTCTGGATTTTTACCATTAGTTTGGTTATATGCACCTTGCTTAAAATAATTCAACTCTCCTTTATATGCATTTACTTGTTCAGTACCATCCTGCCCAATTGGTGCAAATATTTTCATTACTTGAGCAGGAATATCAGAACGGTTTACATATTCAGATTGAATTAAGTTTTTGGTAAATGTTTTAGTTTCGTGTCCTTCGCTTTTGAATGTTAAATACATTATTCCTTCGTAAACATTTACTTCATAACTAAACTCCTCTCCCAATTCAATGCCATCTAAGGGTTCATCAGGAAAGTCATTTTTGCTAGTTCCAATTACAGACATATCATTGCCCCAAACTGCCGTAGAAAAATCCCATCTTTTAGAATTACTACCTTCTGTATTTATTTCGTAATTCCAAAATACCGAACCTTTTGTATGTCCTGGAAACTTTTTATAAAATATTTT
>JAHDDA010000067.1 GCA_020629595.1 Chitinophagales bacterium | reverse complement strand
TGATAAATCTTCTCGCTTTTATCGAAATAAGGTTCTGGTTGGCGAGTTCCCCACGGACTACCCACAATGGTGGTTTGGCTTCTATCGGAAATAAAATAGATGAATTTACCATCTGTACTCCAACAAGGGCTTGTGCTGTTGGCTCTATCAGTGGTTAATTCAAAACTTGATTTCTCCTTTGTATCATACACCTGAATTTGAGCCATTCCGTTTAAAGCATATTGCACAAAAGCCAAGAATCTACTATCTGGCGACCACGAAAAACCATTAATTCCTTCTTGGTTTGAAGAAATTTTGGTGCTTTTGCCACTTGAAATATCTAAAATGTACAAGTTGTGTTCTAAATCGCCATAAGCAATCCATTTTCCATTGTGCGAAGGAATACCTTGATACCGCAAACGCTTTCCATTGTTGGTAATTGCCTCGGTTTTTCCTATGCCATCGGCAGGCATTTTTACAAATTCAAATTCGCCACTTTCATCAGAAAGCGTAATAATATTTTTATCATCGTGGCTAAAAAAAGCATCTCTGTAACGAATATCAGAGTCAGCCGTAAAATTTACCGTTCTTCCTTTTTTTACAGGCACAACAAACACTCGCCCACGAGCTGTAATGGCAATTTTTTCGCCTGTTTTGTCTGGGTTTACTTTGGTAATATAATTCTTGGGATTTTCTACCCATTTTTCTCTCAATTGATCGGCATCGGTGGCAAGCGTTATGTTTATTTTTTCGGTTTTATTGGTCGAAACATCTAATTTCCATAAATCGGCACCCATTTGATATACCATTATTCCGTTGTGTAAATTGGCGTAGCGTACATCAAAAATTTTATGTTCGGTATGTTGTTTTAAATCTTTTCCGTTTTCATTCATCGACCAAACATTCATTACACCATCTCTATCGGTAATAAAATAAATGCGGTTGTTGTACCAAATTGGGTGGTGGCTTTCACCATCATAATCGGTGGTTAGTTTTATGGCTTCCTCTGTTTCATTGGTAAATTTCCAAATTTGACGAGCTGTGCCGCCTTTGTAGCGTTTTGTAACGTTTCGGTGAAAAGCAGGACGCACAAAAAATACCGTTTCGCCCGAAGCATCAAAACTTGCTTCGCTTGCTTGATCTAAAGGAATAATGCTTTTTTCTTGATTTTTGGGATTTACTTTTACCAATTGATAATCAGGTTTTTTGTTGTAGGCAAAAGTGGCATAAACCATTTCTCCTTGTGGTGTCCAATCATTTGCCAAAGAACGTTCGGTTTCGTAGGTCCAGCGTTTTGTTATGCCACCTTCTGCGGGTATTGTATATAATTCGGTTGGTCCTTCGTAAGTTGCTGAGTACATTATTGTTTCTCCGTTGGGCGAAAATTTAGGGTAAATTTCTTCTTCTGTATGAGTTGTTAATCTGTGAGCCAAACCACCAGCAAGTCCAACAGCCCAAATATCGCCTTCGGCACAAAATACAATTTTATCTTCGTGAATATCCGGAAAACGGTAGTAACCTTCTATGCCTTGAGCATTGGATTCAAATACCAAAAATATTAAGAGTAAGGAAAGTTGGCTTGTTAGTTTGGCTAGTTTCATAGCATTTAAAATATTGGGTTTGCTTCCTAAAGATAAACAATTTTCAATTATCTCATTTTTTTAAAGTTAAGACAATACAAGTTCCCCCTAAATCGCTATCTTCTACCCAAATATTGCCTTGGTGCATATCAACTATTTTTTTACAAATAGAGAGTCCAATGCCTGATCCTTCATATTTTTGATATGTTTGTAACCTTCTAAAAATATTAAACACCTCGCCTCTAAATTCTTTCGGAATGCCTATTCCGTTATCGTGAAAATGAAACATCCAATGCGTTTCATTCTCTGAAGATTCTATTTTTATGTGAGGTTGTGTGTCCTTTTCAACGTACTTTATTGCATTGCCAATAATGTTGCTAAATAACTGTTTTACTAAAGATGTATGTGTAATTATTTTATTTATCTCGTTGTCATAAATAATCTTAACCGATTTTTCATTAATCTCTTGTGCTCTATCAAATTTTATTGCTTCTATAATTGACATAACCGTTGTTTCTGCTAATTCTATTTTTGTTTCTCCTACTTTAGAAAGCTCTTGAAGCTCGGTTATAAGTTTAGTCATTCTTTTGGTACTTGAGCCAATTATGTCTAAAAATTCTTTTTCATTTTTAGTAAACTTATCATTAGATTTTTGAGTGAGTAATTGTACAAATCCTGTAATGCTTCTTAAAGGTGCTTTCAATTCGTGAGAAGCCAAGTGTGCAAAGTTTTCAAGTTGTTTATTACTCTCAATATACTTTGCCATAAGGTTATTTTTTGCTTCTAACTCTGTTTCCTGAATATCAATGCGCCTTTTGCTTGTATCTAGTTCAAGTAAAGTTTGCTTTACCTGCTTATTTTTTTCTTTTAAATCAAATTCAAAATACAAACAGAATATGAATAACACTAAACAGTAGGCAGTTAACACAATACAATCTGCTAGTTGATTGTAAACGTGTCCAAAAACAAAAATTACAATGTAATATTGGATAACTAAAAATAGAAGGAGGTATAAATTTCTTACCAGTTGTTTTTCAAAAAAAAGAAAAGAATAGACAATGCCAACAGGAAACAATAGTGGCATTGCATAATAGGTTACTACTGTTTGTGAAACAAAGATTACAATAAGGATAGCAACTCCTAGCAATAAACAATGGTATGCAATTTCATATTTATTTAAAAGTATAAGGCACACACAAATAACACAGATGATAAAATTGCCAATTGAAAATAAAAATTCATTAAGTGTAAACGTAAACAACTGAGGAATAATAGTTAACGTACTTGTAAGAAATGAAGCTACTAGTATGTAGTAAAATAACCTTTTTTGTGGGTTATCTACTTTTATAAGGTTGGCTAATTTGTACATTTTAATAATTGCAATAATGTAAAAAAATAAAATTTTAGGCGTGGCTCAAATGTAAGGATACTACCCAGATTGATTTTGAACTATGCGTTTCAGTTGAAGACTATAAGTCTATTAACCAACATATACGGCTAACAAAAACGATAAGATCCAAGTTTTGTTAAGTTCAGCTTTCCATCTGCATCACTACCAAATATTAAATACTATCAATAAATTTAAGTGATTACCTATTAAAATGCATTTATACTAAAAAATTAGCTATCTAAATTGTTCGTCTAATACAAATTTCCTTTTAATTTGTTATAAGAAGATTCTTGATATTTTTATGATTTTAAGCACTGTTAGTCGCACGAATAAATATAACAACATAGTATTTTAAAATAAACTTCTTTGTTCTGCTAAATGACTGAAAATTTGAGTTATAAATTTTCTAACTGTTCATATTCTGATGAATAAATAAAATCACTTTCTTTAGTAATTTTTTTTACAATGTCAAATTTAGCTAGTGTTTCTTGTCTAGTTATCACAGGAAAATTGTGTGTTTCGTTTTGGTATTTAAAAGCATCTTTTCCTTTTTCGGATTGGCGTTTTTTTACAAAATCTTTATGGCTTTTTAGTCGTTTTTTTACTATTTCATTTAAAAAGCTACTACTAAAAATTAAGTTTTTATCAATAGTTGGGTAAAGTGTTTTATCCATTTCAATACCAATGCTGTTTCTTTTACTAGCTATTGCTGCTAAAGTAGTTGTTCCTGTTCCCAAAAATGGATCTAAAATGGTATCTCCTTTTACAGAAAACATATTAATTAATCGGTAAGGCAACTCAATGGGATAAGCCGCAGAACGTTTACGTGTTTTGGGATCGGCTATAGTTTGGCGAGTACCTCTTAAATCCCACATATCAGAAAACCATTGGTTGCGTTCTTCCCAAAAGTAGGCACTTTCTCGCCTATTTTTTTTCTCAATTTCAGTTTTAAAAATGCGTTTTCCTCCTTTTCTAAAAACCAAAATAAATTCGTGTTCTAAAGTTACATACGCCCCAGGTGGATACATACCCGAACCCATAAATTTATTAGGTGCATTCGTGGCTTTTCGCCATAAAATATTTGGTAAATTACCAAAACCTAATGTTAAAAATTTTTGAATAATACGTGTATGGTTGGGGTAAAGTTGAAACTGATTATTTAAGGTTCTAGTAGCATCGCCAATATTTATACAGGCTAAACCGCCAACTTTTAAAACTCTACTACATTCTTCCCAAACTGTATCTAATAACAAATGCATTTTTTCAAATGCCAGATTTCCTTCGCCATTTTCTAATAGGTTATGAATAGATGCATCTTGCTCAATCATCATTTCATCCCACATTTCAATCATTGGATATGGTGGTGAGGTAACAATTAAGTCAACCGATTCATTGTTAACTGCCTCCATTTTTGAGGCATTTCCAAGAATAACTTTATGTATGGTTTTCATTGGTTGTAAAGATACAAAAAAAGTTTTCTGCTAAGTTTTCATAAATAAACACATTGTATTTAAACCAAGTAAATTTGCGTAGTCAATACAGTAAAATCGCTTTATGAGAATTTTATTATTTCTAAATATAGTATTTTTTCTTCCCTTTTGGGCTTTTGCACAAATTGCTGATCCTGAAAAAATGGATTCTTTAATGAATGTTACGCCTACAAACGATGAGGTTTTAATTTTAAGTAGAGATACTTTAACCGATGGCACTATTTTGTTTCAAGAAGTAATTGATGGCGACACCATTCCTGTTGTTTATCAACCCGATTTTCACGTGGTTTCTCGCCACTTTGCCAATGATGCTGAAAGAAGAAAGTTTGAAAGTAAAAAGCGTAAGGTAATGAAAGTTTATCCTTATGCTAGAAAAGCCATTGAGTTAATGGAGAAAATTGAAATTGAAACTGAGGCAATTGCTAAACGCCGAGGACGTAAAAAGTATAAAAAACAATTAGAAAAAGAACTAAACGACCGTTTTAAAGAAGATTTGATAAATCTTACAATGAGTGAAGGGCGTATTTTAGTTGATTTAATTGAAAGAGAAACGGGTAGAAATATGTTTGATATTATTAAGGAATTAAAAAACCCAGTTACGGCTTTTTTCTATCAGAAAATTGGTAAACGCTTTGGCTACAACCTTAAAGATGGTTATAATGCTCAAGAAAAAGAAGATTTAGAAATTATTATCAAAAGTATTGAAGCCAATGGTGAGGAGCTAAATCAGGCTTTCGATATTTTTGACTAATCAACTCAAGTTGCGATGTATAAAATATCAGTCCTAAAATATGGCATTTTTTGTAGTGATGGCATCGGCAGTCGCACTGTTATCGCATCATTGGACACGATAAATCGGTGTCCCTACTAAGTACATCACAACTTGGGTTAATCAATAGAGCTTTTCTATACTTTTTATATCAAACTCTAAAATAGGTTTGTAAAATTCTTTATAGTCATTTACGCATTTTAAAAACTTGTTTTCGTCTATTAAATCAGCGTTTATTTCGGCTAATTTATGATAGGCAAAATAGGCTAAATGAAGTCTGTTTTTATTGGCTTCGGCACTTTTAATAAGTTTTTCAAGTATAAAAATTGCTGCTGCTTCTTTTTGTGCTACAATTAAGTAATGAATTAAGTCTTTGAAAATTTTTAAATCAATTGTTTTGTTCATATCAATATTCTGATAGTTTGAACCTCCAAAATATTTGTATAGTATTTGAATAGCTTCTTTAACGTTTCCTTTCAAAAAGTTGTACTTGGCTATTGATTCCGATAAAATAGCCATAGTATTTACACCTTCAATTTTATCAAAGGTGCTTTTAGCTTCTTTTAAATAAAAATCGGCTTTATCAAAGTCATTATTTTTTTTACAAATACTATGTTTAAGTGCATAAATTACCGCATCAAAAAATGCACTTTTTAGATATTTTTTATTTATAATTTCTACCTTTTCTAACTTATTTTTATATGCAAACTCTTCTAAAACTTCTTGAAAATTTGCTAGTAAGCAAACATTAATAATATTACAATAATTAAAAGATTGGTTTTGATAAAAAAGTCTATTTTGTGCAAACTTTTCTTTTGTAATTTCTTCCAGTTTATTTTCAATAGCATATTCATTGTAAAACTTTTCTGATAAACTGAACAATTGATAGGCTAATTTATTGTTACCCGTTAGGCTAGTTGTAATTGCTAAGTTAACTACTATATTTGCTCCATCAAAATTATGCCTTGCTCTAAATGCTTCTTTAATAGCCTCAATAAAAGTAGTAAATGCTGCAACAATCTGCCCATTATTTTGATAAGTCTGAGCCAAACCATGCAAAACGCTGTGGGCTTCTACACTTAATTTACCATTATAATATTCTAAAATGGTATCTTCCATATAGTTAATAGCTTCCTTTGTTTTATTGTGGGTGTTATAAATTTCAGCTATTTTAAGAATGAATAAAGTTGCTTGTTTATTAAAGTGGTTTTGTCTAGCAATTTCTAAAGCATTTTTGCAAACTTTAATGGAAAAAAGGTAATTGTTATGTATATATTTATTGGCTAAATCAGTTGCTATTTGTAATTTTTGCTCAATGTTTTCTTCTTCATCATAGAGCAACCACAAACTTCTTTGTTCCGCTGTTAATTTTAGCTTTTTTTCTGTTTTTAACTTATTTACCCTCATTAAACGTAATTCTCTAATATTAAAATTACGACTTTTTAATCATATTATATGTTTTTATTAAATTGTAATACGATAAAATATTGCTTTTCTGACAAAAAAACTTTTTTAGGGCAAGTAATCTACCGTTGAACTATGCGTTCTAGTCATAGACACAACGGAGGAAATTATCCCTTTTTTGTGTCTCTGACCAAAAAAACTAAGTTCTGGTAGTTTTGAAATGCACTCGCCCTACATTTGAATCATTGCCTTTTGCTTACAGTAAAATCACCAAATCTTCAGCTTCTACCATTACACCTTCTGCCAATTCAATGCTTGAAATTTCACCTGCCGCTGGTGCGGTTACGGTTGTTTCCATTTTCATAGCTTCAATAACAAAAAGCGGTTGGTTTTTTTCTACTTTTTCACCTTTTTTTACAAATATTTTGCTCAATAAACCTTGTAATGGCGAACCAATTTCACTTTCATCGGTAGCATCTGCTTTTCGGTGCGAACGATCTTCAGTTTGAACGTGTAAATCTTTTACTTTTAAAGTTCGGTCTTGCCCATTTAATTTAAATGTTACGAATCGGAAACCATCTTCTTTGGGTTCTGAAATATAAACCAACTGAACAATAATATTTTTTCCTTCTTCTATACTATAAACGGCTTCTTCGTTTTGCTTCATTCCAAACAAGAACTCTTTGGTTGGCAAAATTGAAACATCGCCATAAAGCGTATAATGTTGCTGATAGTTACGGAAAACTTTTGGGTAAAATTTATAAGAAAGGAAATCTCTAAAAGTGTTCAATTCTTCAAATTCTGTTTGAAATTCGGTAAATTCCTTATCAAAATCTACTTGTTCTAAATGTACATTGGCACGTTCGGTAAATGGCTTTTCATCTCGTAATACAATTTTTTGTAATTTCTTAGGAAAACCACCATAAGGTTGTCCCAATTCTCCACGAAAAAAGCTTTTTGTTGATTGTGGGAAATCAATAGCATCGCCACGTTCATAAACATCATTTTCTGAAAGATTATTGGTAACCATATATAAAGCCAAATCGCCAACAACTTTTGAAGATGGCGTAACTTTTACTAAATTACCAAACATTTGATTTACCGTTGCATACGTTTTGGCAACTTCGGGCATACGGTCTGCCAAGCCCATTGAACGTGCTTGGCGTTTTAAGTTTGAATACTGTCCGCCAGGAATTTCGTGTTCGTAAACATCGGCAGTTCCTGCCATTAAGCCCGATTCAAACGGATAGTAATATTCTCTAATGGCTTCCCAATAATTAGAAAATTCGCCTAATGAATTTACATCAAATTTAGGATCACGTTTTGTACCTTTTAGCATTGCCATTAAGGTATTAAAATTGGGTTGCGAAGTTAAGCCCGACATTGAGGACAAAGCAACATCAACCACATCAACGCCAGCTTCAACGGCTTTCATATAAGTTGCCAATTGTGCGGCACTAGTATCGTGTGAGTGTAGATGAATTGGTAAATCAACTGATTTTTTAAGTTCTGTAACTAACTTTTCGGCAGCATAAGGTTTTAACAAACCAGCCATATCTTTTATAGCTAAAATGTGTGCTCCTGCGTCTTCTAATTGCTTGGCTAAATCTAGATAATATTGAAGCGTATATTTTGTTTTCGTTTCATCTAAAATATCGCCAGAATAACACAAACAAGCCTCAGCTAAACCACCAGTTCTTTCCCTTACAGTTTTAATGCTCACTTTCATATTTTCTACCCAATTCAGCGAGTCGAAAATTCTGAAAATATCTACACCTTTTCCATCGTTCCAGCTTTGTTCAATAAATTTTTCTATTAAATTATCGGGATAAGCCGTATAGCCAATGGCATTTGAACCACGCAACAACATTTGCAATAATACATTGGGCATTGCTTCACGTAGTAAATCCAAGCGTTTCCAAGGACATTCTTTCAAAAATCGCATAGCAACATCGAAAGTTGCACCACCCCAAACTTCCATTGAAAAGGTTTGCGGATGATTTTTAGCATAACTTTCGGCTACTGCCAATAAATCACGAGTTCTAACTCTTGTTGCCAATAAACTTTGATGCGCATCTCGGAAAGTTGTATCTGTAATTTGTACTTGCTTTTGTTTTTTTAGCCATTTTGAAAAACCATCTGCTCCCAATTCGTGCAACAATTGCTTTGTGCCTTTTGTATGCTCGGCAAACCTATCGAATTGAGGTACTTTTGGTGTACGAAAAACTTTTTTTTCGTTTATCAATTCAGGATCAACATCACTGTTGCCGTTTACGCTTACATTGGCTAGAAACCTTAGTGCTTTTGTGGCTCTGTCTCGGCGTTTTTTGTATTCAAAAACATCTGGATTTTTTTCAATAAAAGAAACCCTTGCATCGCCAGCACGAAAAACGGGATGTTCTAAAATATTTTGTAAGAAACGGGTATTATCCTTTACGCCACGAATACGGTATTCTGCTAAAGTACGATTTAGGCGTTTGCTTGCATCTTCTAAATCACGCCCCCAAGCGGTGACTTTACACAACATAGAATCGAAGAAAGGCGAAATTTGCATTCCTGGATATGTTGAACCTTCATCAATTCTAATTCCATAACCGCCTGCGTTTCGGTAGGCAATAATGCGTCCGTAATCGGGTTTAAAGTTATTTAAAGGGTCTTCAGTTGTAATTCTACATTGAACCGCAAAACCATTACAAGAAATTGCCGATTGTGAATATAAATTATCACTTTCGGATAAAGGAATGCCTGCCGCAATGCAAATTTGCGTGTAAACAATATCAATACCTGTTATTTCTTCGGTTACGGTGTGTTCTACCTGAATACGTGGATTTACTTCAATAAAGTAAATGTTGTTGTCTTTATCAACCAAAAACTCAACCGTACCTGCATTGTTGTAATTTACTTTTTTACAAATTTTTAGGGCGTACTTATGTAAAAGTTTTCTTGTTTTTTCGGGTAAGTTAGGAGCTGGTGCCAATTCTACAATTTTCTGAAAACGGCGTTGAACCGAGCAGTCCCTTTCGTACAAATGCACTAAGTTTCCTTCGTTATCGCCTATAATTTGAACTTCAATATGTTTTGGGTCTTCTACAAATTTTTCTAAGAAAATGGTATCATCGCCAAAGGCATTTTGGGCTTCTCTACGTGATTCTATAAACGATTTTTTAACCTGTTCATCGTTTCGGCAAACACGCATTCCACGCCCACCACCACCGGCGGCGGCTTTCATCATTACTGGGTAGCCAATTTCGTTGGCTTCGGCTACGGCAATTTTAGCTGAAGTTAGCTTTTTCTTATTGCTTTCAATTATAGGAACTTTGGCGGCAATAGCCACTTTTTTGGCTCTAATTTTATCGCCCAATTGTTCCATTACTTCTGGCGAAGGACCAACAAACGTAATGCCTTCTTCACGACAACGGCGAGCAAAGTTCACATTTTCCGATAAAAAACCATATCCAGGGTGAATAGCATCGACTCCGTTTTGTTTTGCAATTAAAATAATTTCTTCAATAGCTAAATACGGTTTCAACGGATCGTTTTCTGCACCAACTTGGTAGGCTTCATCGGCTTTATAGCGGTGTAACGAGTATCGGTCTTCCCAAGTGTAAATGGCTACGGTTCTTATACCCATTTCGGTACAAGCACGTAAAATTCTTATGGCTATTTCGCCACGATTGGCGACTAAAAGTTTTTTAAAGGTTTGTTGCATTTCTACAAATTTTGAAGTGCTTAAAAATAGTATGTATTTTGTTAAATATTATCTATTAAAACAAAGCTTATTCCAAATTTATAGAAACAATAGTAAGTTAATTTTGAATGAAATATTTATTGCTTATTTTTTAGGGTTAGAAT